>JBDSIW010000076.1:0-12450 GCA_039917795.1 Verrucomicrobiota bacterium
GCACCGTCGCGCCATTTTCCGATTCCCAAACGGCGGAGTCACGCAAGCTGGAGGTCAAGACGTAGGGCGCGAGGGTTTCGAGATTTTCCAGTGGATCTTCCATGGTCCAACAGGCGTTGCCAGAATCGATATTGGCCCCGACGTAATCCTTTCCAGCGGCTTCGATCAACGTGACTAGTTCCCACGCCTGCATGTCGCCTGCGTGGTTTTCGACGGCTATCTTCACGCCCGCATCCATCGCCCGGCTGCGACTGGCTTTGCACACTTTCACTGTATCGGCAATGCGCGCCTCGATGCCACCCTCGGATTTTCGGTCATCGCCCGAACCCAGCACCACGCGAATGACCGGCGACCCGAGCGCCCGAGCCGCCCGGATGCCGAGTTGAAGATGTTCCTCCGCGGTCCCACGATTGTTCCGGAACGATTTGGAGGTGGGGCAAATGCTCCAGGTTCCGAGGTGTATTTGCAGGTCATTTTCTGCCGCCTTCTTCCGCAATCCCGAAAGGTATGGCTCGTCGAAATTTTCAAATGCATCGAGGTCGGTGATGAACAGCGAATCCGTTTTGAGCGCAATGGCGTAGTCAATTAATTGGGATGCGTTCCATTTCATCGCGCGGACCGAAAAGTTGTCCAGCCCCAGCTTAACTTTCGGCGAGCCGGGGCTGCCAGAATCCTCTGCGCGCCCGGAAATCCCCGCGGCCAGGCTGATCCCTGCGGCGGCCGACGTGATCAAAAAGTCGCGACGGGAAAACGAAAATGATTCTTGCATGGCGACATGAAAAATATCGAGGCCGCCAAACGCAAGTCATTTGGCGAATAAAGATTCCTCCGCTTCAAGCGATGTCGGCGCGCCCAAGCAATCGCACCTCTTGTTGAGGAAAGGGAATCTCAATCCGGTTGGCGCGAAACGCCTCGATTATCGCCTGGTTCAATTCCCCCGCTGCGGGACCGAAATCAGCGAGGTTCGTCCACGGCCGGATTGAAACCACAATTGAAGAGTCAGCCAGTGTGCTCACACCGATGATTGGCGCAAATTCTTTCAGAACGCGGGGATTGGCATTCACGATCGCAGTCAAAAGCGAACGCACTTGATCGAGGTCGGCTCCGTAACTCACGCCTACTTTGAGATTAAGCTGCCGGATGGTCCCAAAATTATGCAGGATTTCGCCGACAATTTTCCGGTTCGGGATCACAATCCGCGATCGATCCGGGTGAACCAGCGTCGTGGAAAAAAGGTCGATGTGTGTGACCTGTCCATCCACGGCATTCAATTGGATGTATTCGCCGACGCGGAAGGGCTTCGTGAAAATGATCGTCAATCCCGCAACAATGTTGCTGAGCACACCCTGCATCGCCAAGCCAACGCCGATGCCCGCGACGCCGATGCCCGCGACCAGCGGCATCACCGCCACGCCGCACGTGCCGAGCGCGATGACCAGGGCAAACGCAATCACGATCAACCGGATGACCCGGCCGATCAGCATTTTGACCGGCGGCTCGAGTTTCTTCTTTTCCAAGGCGCGCAGGATCAGTTTCGCTATCCATCCCGCCAGGAAAATGCCCGCGATAAAAATGATGATCGCGGAAATAATCGCCCCGCCGTGGTCGATGGCGTAGGTCATTCCCTTGTCTTTCCATTGTGCGACCGACTGGACGCTGTTGGTGTTCATAATGGTTGCCGGACGGTTGACCTTTTAGGCGAAAGCATTTTTACTGGCGAGCAAATGTTTCCAGCGCCTCGCCTTTGTCCATGAACAAACTGCTCGATTTAACAAAACTCAAGGTCTCTCCGCTCGCTCAACGACTCAGCCAGGCGGGTATCGAAGAAACACTGATCCCGCCGGAAAATAGTCCTGCGCCGCTTGACGAAAATAAATTTCAGCTGATTCGCGAGGCAGCGAAAAAAATTATGCTGGTACGCGCCCGCGATGCCAGCGTGATGCTGATCTATGGGGCGCATCTTCTGAAAAACGGCGGGCAACAGATTCTCATCGAGATGATGGAGCGCAAATGGATCACTCACCTTGCCACGAACGGCGCGGGAACAATCCATGACTGGGAATTTGCGTTTCTCGGACGCTCGACCGAAAGCGTGGAGAAAAACGTGGCCACCGGAACCTTCGGCACGTGGGACGAAACGGGCAGAAATATTCACCTCGCGTTGCTGGCCGGGGCGTTGGAGGAACGCGGCTACGGCGAAAGTCTCGGCAAGTTTATTCACGACGACGGAACAACCCTTCCGTCCATTGAAGTTCTCGAGCGGCTGTTGCAATCCGAACCCTCCCACCCTCTCGCTCCCGCCCGCGCCGATTTGCTCCAAGCCATGCGCGTTCACCGCCTTCTCCCGGGCCGGTATGAGGTCAAACATCTGTGGAAAAACAGTTCCGTCCTGGCGCAGGCGTATGAAAATAAAATCCCGCTCACGGTCCATCCTGGCATCGGCTACGACATTATTTCCAATCATCCCATGTTCAATGGTGCGGTCATTGGTCGGGCCGCGACGATTGATTTCCGCCGGTTCGGCGCCTCGGTGGAGCAACTCGATGGCGGAGTGGTCTTGTCCGTCGGTTCGGCGATCATGGGTCCGCAGGTTTTCGAGAAGAGCATCAGTTGCGTCAACAATCTGCGCATTCAGGCGAACCGTCCGATTGTCCATGATCACACCATTTACGTGGTCGATCTTCAGGACGGCGGGAATTGGGATTGGACGAAAGGCGAGCCGCCCAAGGAAAACTCCGCTTACTATTTGCGCTTCTGTAAAAGCTATTCGCGAATGGGTGGCGCGATGCATTACCTCCAGAGCGACAACGTTGCTTTCATCCATCACCTGCTCCATCAACTGAGAAAAATGTGATTTCCAAAATAGAGAGATCAACGATCGGCGCGCGGGCGTGTTCGTCCGCGAATTCCCCCTTGCGGTCGACGCAACCGCTTTCGTTTTCGCTGTTGAGGACGAGAATTTCTGCGCTTGTCGATCTATGAGGACACCGCGCCATTTCAGGTTCATCCGCACCCTCGCGCGCTCCCTGGTCCGAATTTATTATCCAAAAATCGAGACCAGCCAGCGCGAGCGGATTCCAAGATCCGGGCCGGTTTTGCTCGTGGCGAATCACGCCAACTCTTTGATTGATCCCGTGATCCTCGGCATCGCGGCGGCGCGCCCGGTTCATTTTCTGGCAAAGGCTCCTCTCTTTGAAATTCCGTTTTTCGGAACCGCGTTGCGCGCGCTCGGAATGGTTCCCGCCTACCGCGGGAGCGACGATCCTGGCCAGGTGAAAAGCAATTTGAAATCGCTCACCGCGGCGGCGGAGTTTATCCAGCGTGACGAAATGGTCGGAATTTTTCCCGAGGGCAAATCTCACGACGCCGCGCGGGTCGACCGCGTGAAATCCGGCGCGGCCCGGATTGCTATCGCCGCATTTAGAAATGGCGCGGACGGCCTGAAAATGATTCCCGTCGGAATCAACTACGAGCTGAAGGAACGATTTCGCAGCTCGATCTGGGCGCGAGTCGGCGCGCCGCTGTCGATCCGTGACTGGCTCGAAACCCAGGGAGAGGATGAAAAGCAAATCCTCCGGGCGCTGACCAGCGAGATCGATCGCAGGCTGAAGGAGGTGGTCGTGCATCTGGACGAAGAAAATTGGGAACCGTTTTTGCGTGACCTCGAAGTACTCGTGCCGCCGAAAGACCGCAAGCAACCGGTCGCTGCCATCCGCCAACGCAAACGGCTGGCGGATGGAATGAATTATTTTGCCCGGACGGATCGGCGTCGCGCCGCCCGCGTGGCAATCGGCCTCCGGGACTTTCGCCAGAAGCTGGGCGCCGCGGGAATCCGAATCACTTCGCCCCTGCTCTGGACAAGGGGCTGGCGGCGTCCGTTCGCGATGGCGGGCGAAATCATCTGGATGATTTTGGTTTTCGTTCCCGCTTTGATCGGCGCGGTGCATAACGTCATTCCTTTTCTTCTGGTTCGCGGAATTACGTCCTGGTTTCGCCCGCCCGGAAAAATGACGGTATCGCTGGCCCGGCTTGGCATTGGAATTCCGGTTTTCGCGGCCTGGTATTATTTTATCTGGCGTTCAATGAGGGGATATTTTTTGCCCTGGGTGGCGTGGATTTGGGCGTTGGCGATGCCGTTCGCCGGGGTACTCGCCCAAAATTATTTTTCCCGCGCCAGGCAGCATTTTCGAACCTGGAAGGATCATTTCATCCTGCTGACCCGTTCCGACAAAATTGCCGAGCTCCGCGCTGTGAAGAATCTTTTGAGCGCTCAGCTTCGGGAATTGGACGAAGCCTACAATCGAGTCCAGCCGCCCGACCCAGTTGTTCCCGCAAAAAAAATATCTCGTCCAGCCGCGATGAAACTTGCCGTGCGCTGGACGCTGATTCTCGCTGCGGCAGTGTCATTATTCGTGTGGAATGCGAATCGGCGCGAAAACCATCGCATGGCCGAACTGCAATTTGAAGGCCCCGACTGGAAAACCATTTCGGCTCAGAATTTATCCGCCCAGCTCGACGCGGATGAAAAAGCCTTGCACGGAATTCTGATCGGCGTGGGAGAATTGGAGAAGCGCGCGGCTGAGTTGCGGCGGGAATTCGGGGAGGGAAAACGCACCTACTATCGCCAAGCGGACAATGACGCAATTCGCAGTTTGATGCTGAGCTATTTGAATTATCGCGCCGCGTTGCTGCGACTGGTCTGGAAATATCAAAGCTACGAAACAGTGACTGACGAAAAATTGCGCCTCCGCAGTTTTCTGGCGGGATTAACAGCCGGTTCGGTCCTCTACGAAGCCTCATCAGAGTTTGTCCTCCAGCATCAGGATCCAATGGCGATCCGCAAACTCGACGAGGCCGAGCCGCTCCGGGGAATTCCGCCCAACCTGTTCGACACCATTCACAATAATTTGATTGCGCCTGAGAATCGTCAACTTCTAGCCAAGACGCTGCAAAAATACTCCTCTCTGCAAACAGCATTTCAGCAAAACGCTTTGGGGGATTCGGGGGATTACAAAATGTTTCACGCCGCAATTCGTGGCGCAGCGGAAAGCGCAAAGCGGTTCCAATCGCGGCTCGCCCGTGAGGCGGTCAAGGCCACGTCTGCCAATGTGACGACGGAAGGCAAGGAGCCGGTTTATAGAATCAAGACGCTGGTCTCGACCTGGATTGGCGACACGAAAATTCGCGAGCCCCGCGAGGGAAAAGCTCTGATTCGGCCGGAACAGGTGACCGAGTTGCGGCGCAAATTGCAGCCGGGCGACATCATGCTCGAACGGCGAAACTGGTTTCTGTCCAACGCATTTCTGCCCGGCTACTGGCGCACGCTGTGCTTTATATCGGCACGCCGGAGGATTTGCAGCGAATGGGATTGATGAACGATCCGCGTGTGGAAAAACATTGGCGCGAATTCATCAAGCGCGACGAGGCCGGGCACGAACATGTCATCATCGAATCCGTGAGCGAAGGGGTGGTTTTTTCTTCGATGGAACATTCGATCGGCGGCGGGGATTCTGCCGCGGCGATGCGTCCACGACTGGACCCGGCCCGGATTCGCGAGTCGATCGCGCGCGCCTTCAGCCACATCGGCAAACCCTATGATTTCGATTTTGATTTTTTTACGACCGACAAACTGGTTTGCACGGAACTGGTCTTTCGCTCTTATGACGGTGACATCCAATTTCCGCTCGTGGAAATTCTCGGAACGAAAACTATGCCCGCGATTGAAATCGTTCGCAAATTTTCCACCGAACGTGGACAGGCCAACGCGCAACTGGACTTTGTTGCTTTCCTGGACGGCGATGAAAAGAAGGGCCGCGCGCGTTTTGCGGATGAAAACGTATTTATCGGCACGCTGCGCCGCCCTGCGCTGACTTGGTTGCAGTAAATGTATCCCCGCTGTTGCCACCTAAGTGACGAGGCGAAAACTTCAGGCTGAACGGGTAGCAGAATCCGCCTCCTCACGGTGGCGGCTTTTATGGAGGACAAACCACTCGGGCGGAGGCGCGCAAAACTCCACCGGCTTCTTCGTCAAGGGATGGACGAAGGCGACTCGCCACGCGTGCAGGCACAAGGGTGGATCGCTTGGATGCAAAGTTTGCGTGTCTCCAAAATCATTGCCCGACAAATAAACCGGATCACCGCACACCGGCATTCCCAAGTGCCAGAGATGGATTCGGATCTGGTTCGTTCGACCAGTGAGCGGGCGTGCTTCGAGCAACGTTGTGCCGTCGTCGATTCGCGCCAGCACGCGAAATTCGGTACGGGCGTTCAGGCCGTTTTCGGCATCCACCATGCGCGCGCCCAGTCTGCCCGCTTCTTCACTGATGGGCGCATCGCAAGAGAACAGGTCTTCCTTTGGCTGACCCTGCACCCGCACGAGATAAAACTTTTTCACCTGGCCGCGCTCGAACTGCGGCTGCAACTTTCCTGCGAAATGCCGGGTCCGCGTCACTAGAACAACTCCCGTCGTATTCGCGTCCAGTCGATGCGCCGGGTGCGGTTTTTGCGGATGGTAAACTTGGTTAAGCAAATACTGAAGCGTGTTGCGATAGAATCGCCCGCCCGCATGCATCGGCAGCGGCGCGGGCTTGTTCAACACAATCAGCGCTTCGTCCTCGTGCAAAATTTCCACGCACGGATTGATGTCGGGCTCGGTCACATTGGGAAACTTGTGTTGAAAGCGTTCGCTCACCCGCACAATCTGAGTCGCCGCCAGTGCCTCGCCTTTCATATTCAACAGGAGCCCGCGCGCGCATTCTTCCACCCATTTCACGGCGGGCACATTCACAACCACTCGGCAGAGGGTTTCGAGAAGTGTCCGGCCATCGCAATCTTCGGGAACATTGATGTACTTGAAATTATCGTAGGGCCGGGTTCCGGGCAGCGGCGTGAAAGCGCTTTGAATTTCTCGACGCCGGCGCGCAATGGTGAGCGCCATTTGTTCGACGGCGGACTTGAAGCAGTAGGGGCAGGACTGGTTCGGCACATAGCGATCATCGAGTTGCTCGTCTTTGCTCAGCGGCGTCTGGCACTGGAAACATTGAGTCGAATCGGTCTCGTGCAGCTCGGGATCGACCCCAACGCGCTGATCGAAAACAAAACACTCGCCGCGATAATGCGCGCTGCCGCATTCCTCGAAATATTTCAGAATGCCGCCTTCCAGCTGGAAAACATTTTTGAATCCCTCGCGTTCCATGAAAGGCCCCGCCTTCTCGCAACGAATTCCTCCGGTGCAAAACATTACGACCGGTTGGTCCTTCATCGCCGCGGGAAGTTTTCGAACGGCATCAGGGAACTCGCGAAAGCTGTCGATCCTCGCCAGCACCGCGTTCTCGAAAGTTCCGAGCTTCACTTCGTAGTTGTTCCGAGTGTCGAGCAACGTGATGGGGCGCCCTTCATCCAGCCATTGCTTCAGCGTTTTGGGCGATAGCTTGGTTGAGGACTGTCGCGCTGGATCAATCCCCTCCACCCCGAACGCGATGATTTCTTTTTTGATCCGCACGAGCATCCGGTTGAACGGCGGGTGATCGCTCTCGCTAATCTTGATCTCAAATTTTTCCAAACCGGGAATCGCGCGCAACTCGGCCAGTAACAAGTCAATTTTCTCCGGCGCGCCCGCGACAAAAAGATTGATTCCCTCGGCGGCAATCACGATGGAGCCTTTGAGTTCCCAGCTTTTGCAGAGCGCAAGCAACCTGGACCGAAGCATTCGCAGGTCGGTCAGCGGAGTAAATTTGTAGGCGGCAATGTTGCTGATTTTCGGCATCGAGAGCGGAGAAGATACGCAAACCTGCGCCCTATTCCAGCTCACAAAATTATCCGAAGGTCTTGTTCAATTCGGATTACCGATTATCCTGTAGCTGTGAATTTTCCCCCGGCAAAAATGCTCCCGCTTGTCGCACTGGTGCTTCTGCAAATCTTCAATTCCACTGGCTCGGCAGATCAAAAAGTCATTCACCTTCGCCACAAAACCATTACCAGCGAGGCGAAGGCGCGACCGGCGATTTCTTCCACGGATGAAACGGTCTCGGGATTATTTCTGATTCAATTTACCAATTCCATTCGGCCGGAATGGCGAGCGGAACTGGAACAGGAAGGAGTGCGCTTGCTGAGGTTCGTGCCCGACGACGCTTTTGTGGCAAGGCTGGCAAAGGTCCGGCCCAGCCAAATCAACGCACATTCTTTCGTCCAGACGATTGAACCTTATCGCGGGGAATTCAAGGTTCACTCGGCTTTAACTCCGAATGCGGCGCGCGGCGCGGCTCCCGCGCAGTTGCAAATCCGGACGTTACTTTCTCCGGACGCAACGCCCCAGGAATTGGCTGAGGTTCGACGCCTCTTGCAGAAAGTGGACAAAGAAAGCGTCCATCGCTTCGGCAATGTCGTGCAGGGAACCGTCACGCAGGATCAATTAAATGCTCTCGCGGATTCGCCGTCCGTCCTTTGGATCGAACCCGCGCCGAAGATTAAGCTATTTGACGAAATTGCGTCGAAGGTGGTCGGCGGAGACGACGGCGACAGCGGCACGCCCACCGCGACCCAGCAACTCGGCTACGACGGGACAGGCGTGAAGGTGGCAGTGGCGGACAGCGGATTGATGGAGGGCGACGCTGCGACGATGCATCCTGATTTGGCGGGACGAGTGGACGCATTTTTCTTTTACGGCGGATTGACGGATGCAGCCGACGAACACAGTCACGGAACGCACGTCACGGGAATTATCGGCGGCAACGCCGCGGCGGGCGAAATGGACGACAACGGTTTCCTCTACGGTCTGGGCGTCGCGCCCGGCGCGCACATAATTGCGCAGCGAATTTTCGATGGTGCGGGAGGTTATGAGGCGCCGCCAAGTTTCGAAGGGTTGACCCATGACGCCGTTCGCGCCGGAGCGGTGATTGGCTCCAACAGTTGGGGCGACGACACGCAAGGCCGTTACGATTTGAGCGCCGCCGAATTTGACGAACTGGTTCGCGACGCCGACTCGGGCACAGCTGGAGATCAACCGTATATTCTGGAATTCTCGGCGGGCAACGCGGGTCCAGGCGAACAAACCATCGGCAGTCCGGCGGTCGCCAAAAACGTGATCGCCAGTGGCGCGGTGGAGAATAACCGGTTTGATTTATTTATTTACGACAGCGGACAGGAAACGATGGCGGATTTTTCGAGCCGGGGCCCGTGCGAGGATGGTCGAATCAAACCGGACGTTGTGGCAGCCGGCACCTGGATCGCTTCCCTCCGATCTTCACTGGCCAATGACGACAATGCCTGGGCGCCGATTTCTGCGAACTATCTTTATCAGGGCGGCACCAGCCAATCCGGACCGCACGTCTCCGGTGCCGCCGCGGTCTTCGTTCAGTATTATCGCGCCAACGTCACCAACGGGACGCCCTCCCCTGCCCTGGTCAAGGCAGCTTTGGTCAATTCGGCGGTGGCGATGGACGGTTCGGGTGGGACGGGTCCCGTCCCGAATAACGACGAGGGTTGGGGTCGGGTGGACCTCACTGAAATCATTGGCTCCGCCCGCCGTTACAATTTTATTGATCAATCAGTGCTGCTGACCAACCGGCAAACGTTTGAGAAATCGGTTCTGGTCGCCGGCGCGGAGGAGCCGTTGAAAATAACTTTGACCTACACCGATGTGCCGGGCTTTCCGGCCGCGATTCCTGCATTGGTAAATGATCTCGATCTCGAAGTTGTTGGCCCTGACGGACGCATTTATCATGGCAATCAATTTGAGAACGGCGAATCGGTGGCGGGCGCGCCTGCTTTTGATAACATCAATAATGTCGAGGCCGTTCAACTCCCCAACCCCGTTCCCGGCGAATATCTCGTCCGCATCCGCGCAAAGAATCTGGTTGAAGACGCGCGACGAGACACCTCTCGCCTTGACCAGGATTTCGCGTTGGTGGTGTCCGGCGATCTCTCCCAACCCGGCGTGGGTATTTTATTTTTCGACAAAAAATCCTACGCCGCTCCCGGCGTCATGAAGCTCAAGCTGGTGGATTTCGATCTCGCGGGCCAGCCTTCGATTAGTGTTCGTGTGAATAGTTCAACAGAAACTGCCGGCGAAATTTTCGTACTGAATGCCGCGGGATCGGGCGGCGCTTTCACGGGGAACGTGGCGCTGGCCACTTCCGCCTTCGTTGGTCAAATTCAGGTTTCCCACAACGACACGATTACCGCGACCTATCAGGACGCTTCGCCCGCAGGTGCCCGGCAGGCGATCGCGCGCGCGGATTTGTTTGCTCCAATTATTTCCAATATTTCCGTCACGAACCGCTTTGGCCGAATGGTGATTTCGTGGCAGACGGATGAGCCGGCCACTTCCATCGTTCGGTTCGGGACCAACTCGGGGTTGTCGAGCGGAGCAACGAATCTGGTGTTGTCCGTCACCCATGAAGTCACGCTGGGAAATTTGGCCGAGGGTGCCACCTATCAATTTCTGGTAATTTCCGCCGACGAAGCCGGGAACACACGGACCAACAATAACGACGGGGCGCTCTTCAATTTCGTCGCAGTGAAAGCAGGCATCATTTTGCTTGTGGATGCTTACACCGACCCCTTTTTCGCTGTCCCGCCGCTCTCCGGTTACACGGACGCTCTCAACCAAATTGGCCTTTCCTACCAGGTTTGGAATGTTGCGACGAACGGTTCCCCCACGCTCAATGATCTGCAGGCGTTCAAAGTGGTGATCTGGCGATTGCCGGAATTCGACGACACATTCTCCGCCACGCAGCGCGCAGCTCTGACCAATTATCTCAACGGCGGGGGTTCGCTGCTCGTCGCGTCGATGGAAGTTTTGTCACGCCTGGATGCCGCAGGCGGAGGGGCGTTCCGCACGAATGTTCTTCACGTCGCCAGTTACACCGAGGACGCGGGCGTGCCTGCGATCGCCGGAGCGCAGAATGATCCCGTGACCAGCGGAATTGATTTGGATCTGGATTACTCGGTTTACGAAGATGATTTCAAAGATTTATTCGGCATACCGTCGGACGTTTCCGATACATTGCTGATCACGACTAATGCGGCGCCGATTCTATTTGATTCTTCCTGGGGTGGAATTGCTGGCGTCCGGTTTCCACGGATCGGGCAGGATAGTCCGGGCCGGGTCGCATTCCTTTCCTTTCCGCTCGACGCCGTTCCGTCGGGCGGCGCAGACCCGAACAATCGCGCTAATCTGCTCCGCAACCTTTTGTCTTTTCTGGTCCCGGGCGCGGATGGCCTGGGGAACATTGCCTTGGATAATTCCTCCTACACCATTCCATCACTGGTGACGGTGGAAGTCGGCGATTCTGATCTGGCTGGCGCCGGGCAAACCACAGCGACATTTTTCAGCGATAGCGCAACCAACGGGCAAACCGTCACGCTCAGCGAAACCCCCCGGCGCGGTCTCTTCCGCGGGTTTATCACGTTGGTTTCGCGCACGAATAATTTTCAGGCTGGCGAGTTGCGGGCGCAGAGCGGAGACACGATTCGCGCGCAATATTTCGATGTGTCCTCCGGAGGAATTGCCCAGGTCGTTGCCTCCGTGGACACCCTTCCGGCTACCATCACCAACATTTCTGCCAGTCCCGATTACGAGGAAGCGGTGGTGAATTGGACGACCTCAAAACCAACCGACGCGCTCGTGCAGTTCGGTGAATCGACATTTCTGGGACGGACGGGTTACCGGCCCAATTTTGAATCAAGCCATTCGGTGGAGCTTTTCGGCCTCGAGCCGGATCGAGTTTATTATTTCCAGGTGACCAGTCGCGATGCAGCGGGAAATGTTACCACCGATGACAACCACGGAAATTTTTATACCTTCAAAACATTAAAGGCGTTTTCCACTCCGTATTTTGAAAATTTTGAAAACCGCGGCACCAACTGGATCGTGCTCGATGGAGAAGCCGGCACTACCAGTTGGAAACTGGGCCGCCCCAACAACGGGCTGGAAGGCGCGGCGCACTCCCCGACCAACGCGTGGGGAAGCAATCTGGATGGAACAAGCATCGACCTGGGGGACACCACGCTGGTCAGCCCGGCGATCGATTTGTCTGGAGGTAACCAGGCTACTCTTCGCTTCTGGCACAGCTACGATTTCACGGAGCAAACCGATTCTGACATTTATGAGATGGGTCAGATTTACGTCTCCACCAACAACGGCAACGCCTGGAGCGTGGTCGCGGAATTTGCCGACACTTCGTTTGGTTGGATCGAGGAGGAAGTCGATCTTTCCGCCTACCTCGGGCACGTGATTCGGGTGGGTTTTTACTACGGCTTCTTCTCTCTGGAGAACTCCAATCATCCCGGCTGGCTGGTCGATGACATCGCAATTGTCGTGACGAATGCGGCCCCGCAATTCACTTTCAAGTCGGTCGCCTTCACGAATGGGCAAGCCTACCTGACGTTTGTGGCATCCCCGGCGGGCTCCCAATATGTGATCGAAGCCTCCACCAATCTGGTCAATTG
>JBDSIW010000077.1:0-4198 GCA_039917795.1 Verrucomicrobiota bacterium
TTATCGCTGGCGACGTTTGACTTTCAATTGAGCGAGCGAGTGCGCCAGAGCTGCGCTGACCATTGCGGACTCTTCATCATCAAGTTTTTCCCCGAGGCGAGCCTCGGCGCGTTGACGGGCTTCCTCGGCTCTGGCTTCGTCGATGTTTTCAGCGCGAATGGCCATGTCGGTCAAAATGGCGACGCGACGTCCGGTGATTTCAGCGAAGCCTTCGCCGATGGCGAGATGAAAATCCTGCCCGCCTTTGCGCGCGATAATTTCGCCGGGAACAACCTGCGTCATCAACGGAACGTGGTTGGGATAAATTCCCATTTCACCGGCGATGCCGGGCAGGGTGACCATATCCACATCTTCGGAGTACGTTTTTGCTTCCGGCGTGACGATTTCGAGTTTCAGCGTGGCCATGTTATTTAAAATTTGAAATGCGAGATCTCAAATTACACTTCCTTAATTTCGTCGATGCCGCCCTTCATGTAGAAATTCTGTTCGCCAACGTCGTCGTGTTTGCCTTCGAGAATTTCTTTGAACGCGCGGACCGTTTCTTCGCGAGAAACCTGTTTGCCTTCGCGACCGGTAAAGACCTGCGCGACCGTAAACGGCTGGCTCATGAATTTCTGAATCTTGCGCGCGCGGAGAACCGTCGTTTTGTCTTCCGGCGAAAGTTCGTCCATGCCGAGAATCGCGATGATGTCCTGTAAATCTTTGTAGCGTTGCAGAATTTTTTGGACGCCGCGCGCGACGTCGTAATGTTCCTGTCCGACAATTTCCGGCGTGAGTGCGCGTGAGTTGGAAGCGAGCGGATCGACAGCCGGGAAAATTCCCAACTCAGCAATCGAACGTTCCAAAACGATGGTGGCGTCCAAGTGCGCGAAAGTTGTCGCAGGCGCCGGGTCGGTCAAGTCGTCTGCGGGAACGTAAACGGCTTGGAACGATGTGATCGAACCTTTCTTCGTCGAAGTGATGCGTTCCTGCAAATCACCCATTTCAGCGGCGAGAGTCGGTTGGTAACCGACGGCGCTCGGCGTGCGGCCGAGGAGCGCGGACACTTCGGAGCCAGCTTGCGAGAAACGGAAAATGTTGTCGATGAAGAGCAACACGTCCTGATTTTTTTCGTCGCGAAAATATTCCGTCACGGCGAGTGCAGACAACGCGACGCGGAGACGCGCTCCGGGCGGCTCGTTCATTTGGCCGTAAACCAGTCCGATACGCGAACCGGGTTTCAAGATCGGAAGACCTTCCGCGTTGCGTTTCAAATGACCCTTCTCGTCTTTCTCGCATTTGATGACGTCCGCTTCAGCCATTTCGTAATAAAGATCGTTTCCTTCACGCGTGCGTTCACCGACGCCAGCGAACATCGAAATACCGCCGTGCAGTTTCGCGATGTTGTTGATCAATTCCATGATGACGACGGTCTTGCCGACGCCTGCGCCACCGAACGCGCCGACTTTTCCGCCCTTCAAGAACGGGCAGATCAAATCGATGACTTTAATACCGGTAGTCAAAACCTGCGGAGAAGTGGATTGATCAACGAGCGCGGGGGCAGCGCGATGGATTGGATAATATTTGTCGGCCTTGACCGGACCTTGTTCATCAACGGGGTCGCCCGTGACGTTGAACACGCGGCCCATCACCGCTTCGCCGACGGGCATGGAAATCGCCGCGCCGGTGTCAATCACTTCGAGGCCGCGTTTGAGACCTTCGGTGGAAGACATCGCGATGGCGCGCACCCAGCCGTCGCCGAGATGTTGCTGCACTTCGAGCGTGAGCTTGGTTTCGTTGCCTTGCACAGTGAAATTCACGGTCAACGCATTGTAAATTCCGGGAAGATTCTCGCCGAATTCCACGTCAACGACGGGTCCGATAATCTGAACGATTTTGCCTTTATTCATTTGTAAATTTGCAGCCAAACGAGGAGGCTGTGAGTGCTCCCTGCCAAATTGATTGCGGCAAGGGAGCGAAAATCTACGGGGTCAGCCGGTTTGGTGTCAAGTTGCAGAATCTGAAATAACCACCGCTTCAGATCATAGATGCGCTTGCGCTTTTCCCACGCTTGACGTGGGTTTCGACTTTGTTACCTTTTTCGCCGCATGAATTTTTGCAGCTTTCGATTTAGCGCGGCTTGGTTTGGCGAATATTTTCGCCACGCCTCTCTGCGCTAGGCTGCGTTCGATTGAAACACAACCCAAGCCGCAGGTCGCCACCTGCGGTTTTTTTTGTGACGACCGGCGGTGCCAGACAGAAAAAATATGATCATTGTTCTTAAACCGGATATTTCAAAGAAAGACGAGCTGGCTGTGCTCAAGGAAATCAAAAAGCTTGGCTACAAACCGCACGTCATGCGCGGCGTGGAGCGAACGGTGATCGGCGCGATTGGCGACGAACGAAAAAACCACACGCTCGAAACATTGACCGCTGTTTTTCCGCAAGTGGAGCGCGTCATGCCAGTGCAGAAACGCTACAAGCTGACCAGCCGCGAAGCGCACAAAGGAAATTCCACGATTAACGTGCGCGGAAATATTATTGGCGGGAAAAAAGTCCAGATTATGGCCGGGCCATGTTCGGTCGAGGACGAAAAACAATTGCTCACTACCGCCCATGCCGTGAAGAAAGCGGGCGCGACGATTCTTCGCGGTGGCGCATTCAAGCCGCGCACTTCGCCTTACGAATTTCAAGGTCTCGGCGAAAAAGGTTTGAAGTTGCTCGCCAAGGCGCGCAAGGAAACCGGCCTCGCCATCATCACCGAATTACTTTCCGAACAACACGCCGAACTCGTGGCCGAATACGCGGACATCCTCCAAATCGGCGCGCGCAATTGTCAGAATTTCCAATTGCTCATCGCCGCCGCCAAAACCGGCAAACCTGTTTTGCTCAAGCGCGGTCTCTCCATGAAAATCGAGGAATGGCTCCTTGCCGGGGAATACGTTCTGGCGAATGACAACGCGAACCTGATGTTTTGCGAACGAGGCATCCGCACGTTCGAAACTTACACGCGCAACACGCTCGATCTTTCCACCGTCCCGATCATTAAAAAGGAATCGCATTGCCCGATCGTCATTGATCCGAGCCAGGGCGCGGGTCGCTCGGACCTGGTTTCCGCGATGTGCAAAGGCGCGATTGCGATGGGCGCGGACGCGTTGCTCGTCGAAGTGCACCCGAATCCCGCCGAGGCGTGGAGCGACGGCGCGCAGCAAGTCACGCTCGAAGGTTTTGCGAAACTGATGGAAGAATTGAAACCATTTATCTCAGCGGTTGGGCGCGAATAGAAGTTGCGCGAGTCGATCGTCGCTCACTATTCGTTTACTTCCAACACGATCGCGCCGGGAACAACGTGCAGGCTTTTGATGCCGCTAAACCGCGCTCGGCCATTCTGTCCGCCCATGGCGTCTGCCAAAAGATTTTCGCCCTTCAAACCGCCCAGCCACGCTTTTGGCAAACTAACGCCCAACACTGTGACGTCTTCCAGCACCGCGAAGGGCGCCTCATCCGGGCTGAGCGAAATCCGAAATCGTCCGCGAGCCCGGAACATCTTTCCGCCGCCGACTGGAAAATCCGCCGGGATCGGCACCGCCAGATAAGCGTTGATCGCGTCGCGGCCGAATTCGAGCCGCACGGTTTTGCCCAGGTCGGTGTTGGCGTTCAAGAGCCCGTTGAGTTCTCGCTCGGTCAAGCGCAGTTCTCGCGAGCCGACGGTGTAAGGACGATCCGGTTCCGGCTTTGAACTGTCATCTCTCCGTGTCGGTGTTCGCGAGCGGTTTTCCGAAGCGCGGCCATTGAGGTGTTCCAACTTTTGATCCACGGCCGATTTTTCGCTGGCGGACAGGACGACCGGTTTGATGGGACGCTGGATCCACCAGAGCGTGATCGCAACGGTCGCGACGATGACCAGCAAAAACGCGAGCAAGCCGCCACAACCCCAGAGCAGCCAGCGACGACGCTTCGGAACGTCTTTGCGAGTGGCGTCGCCTGCGGGGGGCGAAATGGGAGGAGGAAGATCGGAATTCATCCAGCGAACGTAGCGAATGAGCCAATCGGCGGCAAGCGTATCGGACGGTTGGCAGTGGCGCAATTTGACCGGAGATACGGTGTTGTTGGATCAAGTGTTTTATTGAGTGGATCAAGTGGGTGAGGTTTCCCAGTCTGGGTCGAAAGGTTTTTGAGTTTTGAGGACGCCGAAGATCAGGCGCAGGAGTTTGCGCAT
>JBDSIW010000078.1:0-2874 GCA_039917795.1 Verrucomicrobiota bacterium
GGCGCGAAATTTTTCGTAGCGCGTCTTCAGTCGTTCACTCATGGAGTTCTTTTGCAATTTTTCGAGGTTTTGCAGGAGATGTTTTTTTAATGATTGCGCGGTCTCGACGTGGTCCTGATGTGCGCCACCCAACGGCTCAGGAATGATTTCGTCCACCAGTTTCAACTCCAACAAATTCCTGGCAGTGATCTTGAGCGCTTCGGCTGCTTTAGGCGCAGCGGCACGATCTTTCCAAAGAATTGCCGCGCACCCCTCGGGGCTGATGACCGAATAGTAGGCGTTCTCTAAAATCAAAACGCGATCCGCGATGCCGATGCCGAGCGCCCCGCCGGATCCGCCTTCGCCAATCACTACGGCAATAATCGGCACGGAGAGTAGCATCATCTCGCGAAGGTTGACCGCAATGGCCTCGGCAATGTGACGCTCCTCGGCGCCAATTCCTGGATATGCGCCAGCGGTGTCAATCAATGTAATGATTGGCAGACCGAACTTGTCGGCCATTTGCATGAGCCGCAGAGCCTTTCGATAGCCCTCGGGGTAAGCCGAGCCGAAATTGCGCATGATGTTTTCCTTCGTGTCGCGGCCCTTCTGCGTACCGATCACGATGACTCGATGGTCGCCAAGCCGGGCAAATCCGCCCACCACGGCGCGGTCATCGGCATAGAGCCGGTCCCCGTGAAGCTCTTCAAAATCCTGGAACGCGAGAGACAGATAATCCAAAGAGAAGGGACGCTTGGGATGCCGCGAGAGCTGGACGCGTTGCCAGGGAGAAAGATTCAAGAAAATGTCGCGTCGGGTCTCCTCGATTTTCTTCTCCATCACCTGGATTTCTTCTTTGAAGCTGACGTCGAGCGAGTGGGTTTCGGGATGCTTTTTCAAGTCCTCCAGCTTGCGCTGCAATTCTAGAATCGGCTTCTCGAACTCAAGCTGATGTTTCATATGGAGATAAGTTTAGATTCGGCTGGTGGGGCAGGCAATGGCGAATTCCGTGAAAAGGTCGCGGACCAACCGCGCAAAGGCTTTCCTCGATTGCGCATTGACCCTAATCTGGCGGAAATGTTTTTCAAAAAAGCGCTCGTTGGCCTTTCAATTCTGACCAGCCTTGCCCTGAATGCGTCCGACCCTCCTCCGTCCGTGATCAGAGAATTCCGCGGCGCATGGGTTCCATCGGTCGGAAATCTGCAATGGCCGTCCACACCGGGATTGACCACGGCGGAGCAAAAGGCGGAATTAATTGCCATTTTAAATCGTGCGCAGGAGCTAAATCTCAACGCCATAATCCTTCAGGTTCGCCCCTCGTGCGACGCCTTGTATTCGTCGCCTCTCGAACCGTGGTCGGAATATCTCACCGGCGAAATGGGTCGGGCGCCTTCGCCGTTCTACGATCCGCTTTTGTTTGCCGTGACCGAAGCCCACCGGCGCGGATTGGAATTGCACGCGTGGATGAACCCCTTTCGCGCGCGCGTGCTCGCCGCCAAGTCGCCGATTTCCCCCAGGCACGTCATCAAAAAATATCCCGCGATGGTGATCAACCATGGAAAATTTGTTTGGCTCGATCCGGGACAAAAATTTGCCCAGGACTATTCCCTGGCGGTGATGGCGGATATTGTGCGCCGCTACGACATCGATGGCATCCACATGGATGACTATTTCTATCCGTACAGCGAGCGGGATGGGGACAAAAAAGACCTTCCGTTCCGCGATGACGCAAGCTGGCGGAGATACCAATCGTCGGGCGGAAAACTCTCCCGCAGCGACTGGCGGCGGCAAAACGTGAATGAATTTATCCAGCGGGCTTACCAGAATACCAAAGCGCAAAAGCCGTGGGTGAAGTTTGGCGTGAGCCCCTTTGGAATCTGGAAGCCCGGCTTTCCGCTCGGGACTTCGCTTAAATCGGGAAACATGTACGAGGAAATTTATTGCGACTCACTGAAGTGGTGGACCAATGGCTGGGTTGATTACCTCGCGCCGCAACTTTACTGGGCGATCAACCCGCCTGACCAAAGTTTTACCGCCCTGCTGAAATGGTGGGCCGAAAACAACCCGCGGCGACGAAATCTCTGGCCGGGAATCAACACCGGCAATTCCGGAGGAAAATGGAAGGCGGAAGAAATCGTAAACCAGATCAAAGCGACGCGCGCGCAATCTGGCGCTGGCGGCGTCATTCATTGGAGCATGAAAAATTTGATGAATAACGGCGGAGGAATCGCCGACCAAATGAAATCACTTTACTCAGAGCCCGCCCTCGTCCCCGCCTCGCCGTGGCTGAACGATCTCGCCCCGGAAAAGCCCATCGTTACGCTGAAGGCCCAAAGGAAAGGCCGAAAAGTGCAATGGGATTGCGAGGGCGAAAAACCGCGGCTCTGGACGGTTCAAATTCAAATGGACGGGAAATGGAAAACTCAAATTCTTCCCGGTGGCCAGTCGTCGCTCGTCTTGCCCGGCGTTGAAAAATCGATTCAGGCTATCGCGGTGTCGGCGGTCAATCGTTACGGGACGCAAAGCCCCCCCGCTGTCCTGGAAATATTGAAATAACCCCTAGCGGTTTTTGATGAGCGCCTCGTCAGGGTTTCTCTGACCGGCCTAGTGGTAGGTTTTAGGTGAATTTAAAACGTGTGCAGCCTGATTGATTGAAGTCGCAATCTTCTCTTTACTGAAGGGAGATACCGGAGGCCGCCTTCGGAGAAATTATGAACCTATGCCAGCTAAAAACGTGAAAACTCAACCTGCAACTCCGCCGCCGCCCGCTAAAGGAATTATTTCCGCTAAAAAAAGCCCCACCCGCGTCTTGATCGTTGATGACCACCCGCTCTTGCGGCAAGGCATCGCCCAATTGATCAACCACGAAAAGGACATGATCGTTTGCGGTGAGGC
>JBDSIW010000079.1:0-6848 GCA_039917795.1 Verrucomicrobiota bacterium
ATTTTAGCAATGCCAGCCAATGCACGACTGCTGTCGGTGGCCGGGGGCAAGCGCGTTTGATGGATGCCGAGAGCAGGGTCTGCGGCATTCAAGAATCCTAGCAAGTTCGACTTCATCCAGAAATTCACGCCGTTCTCGACGAGTCGATGGCGACGGGCCTTGCTGTGCCGGGAACGGTTTCCGAGAGAAACCCTGGTTTCGAAAAGCCGAGAAGAATCTTCAGCGTCTGATCTGGCGCTTCTTCCCAACTTACCAGGAAACCGGCACGGTCATTTTTTTCCCGAACCGGTTTGTGTAATGAAGCTGTTTTTGCTGGCAGCCAAATTCATGCACGAGGCGAGTGATCTTCACGTCGTAACAACAATACTCCGCAATCTCGTGCAGCTTTCCCTCCCGAAACCAGCGGATTGCCTGCAAACCTTCGCTCGTTTTCTCCACCCCGAACGTCGCGTGCGCAATCGAGTCGAGGGAGAGTCGATGCTGCAAACTATTCTGGAGTTCCACCAGCATATCGAGCGTTGGAATCTGCGTGTGATCAAAAAAATCGTTGTGACCCAGGAGAACTTCGTAATCAAAGCGCAAGTTATTGAACCCAACCACCAGGTCAGCGCGGCGCAATTCTTCGATCAATTCGTTTACCTGGTTTTCGCCGTAGATTTTGTAGTGGCCGCGAGCGGTGCTATAAGTCACGCCGATGCTCATCCGCATGTCGCGAATTTTATCCCATCCTCCCACGTCATCAGCCGATTTCTGAGTTTCGAGATCGAAGTAAACAATATTTTTCATGCGCCAAGTTCACGGCGAGTTTTGCACAGGGGGCGAATTCAGAAAAGAAGATGTTGCTCACAATCCGTTCACCGCCCGCGCTGAATTCAAAACCCGCTCTCGTTCAGTATCGAACCCAATGCTATCGTCCATCCCTCCTTGTGCTTTGCGCCCGATTTAATCTAAGCGGCGCCCACAAAAAAACGGGCCCGCCGTTCCAGTTCAACAATCTTCCTTCGTCAATCTGTTATCCACGAGCCTCCAGATATTTCGCGCGTTCCGGTTTTGCAATTCCACCGGCAACGCCGCGTCCGGAAAATTTTGAAAACAAATCGGGCGCGCAAATCGTTTGATCGCGGCGGTGCCAACGGAGGTGACGCGCGAATCGGTCGTGGCGGGATACGGTCCGCCGTGATGCATCGATGGGCAGACTTCGACGCCCGTCGGAAATTGATTGAACAAGAGCCGCCCGACCTTTTGTTCGAGCAGCGAAATCAAATCGCGGTGCGCGAGCAAATCTTCTTCCGTCGCAAAAACGGTCGCGGTTAATTGGCCCTGCATGGTTCGCGCGATTTGCTCGAGCTCATCTTGCGAATCACACGCAACGAGCATCGTGGAAGGGCCGAACATTTCCTCGCGCAGTGCTTCGTGCCGTAGAAAGGCCTTTGCGTCTGTCGCGAAAACCATGGCAGGAACCTCCGACAGGCCGGCGGGTCGCCGGGATTTTTCCACAATGCGCACGCCATTGGTTTTCTCAAACGCTTCCGCACTTTGAAGAAACCGTTCACGAATGCCTTGACCAAGCATTGTTCCTGGTGCCGCGTCCGCAGCTGCGCGGCCCAGCATTTCGAGGAACGTCGCCAAATCCGTTCCGCCACATCCAAAGACCAGCCCTGGATTCGTGCAGAATTGCCCGACGCCCATGGCGACCGATTGCATCAGACCTTCCGCGATGGAATTCCCGCTTTTTTTCAGCGCGCTGGGGAGAATAAAAATCGGGTTCGTGCTGCCCATTTCCGCGTAAACCGGAATCGGCTCCGCCCGGGCAGCGGCCACATCAAACAACGCGCGGCCCGCTTTCCAGGAACCGGTGAAACCCACTGCTTTCGTGGCGTGATGGCGAACCAGGCCGAGGCTCACGTGATGTCCCGCGCCGTGAAGCATTGAAAAAATTCCTGCGGGCATTTGCGACTGGTGGAGAGCGCGCACCACGGCGCTTGCGACCAGTTCCGATGTGCCGGGATGCGCCGGGTGCGCCTTGACCACCACCGGATTTCCCGCGGCCAGCGCGGAAATGGTGTCGCCGCCTGCCACAGAAAAAGCCAAAGGAAAATTGCTTGCGCCAAAAACTGCGACCGGCCCAAGCGGAATCAACCTGCGCCGCAAATCCGGCTTTGTCACAGGTTTGCGGTCCGGTATTGCGCGGTCGATGGACGCCTCCACCCAGGAGCCTTCGCGCACCAGTTCCGCAAACATTTTGATCTGGTTGACTGTCCGGGCGCGCTCGCCGATCAGTCGCGGTTCGGGCAATGCAGTTTCGGCCTGGGCCCGTTGGATCAGCGCCTCTCCCAGTTGCAAAATTTCCTGTGCAATGGCCTCGAGAAAGAGAGCAATCCTTTCCGCCGGTTCGCTCCGATAATCTCCGAATGCAGCCTCAGCCAGCGACACCGCCTGTTCGATCTCGGCGGGAGAAGCTTCGCAAAATTCCGGCGCGAGGGTTTCGCCGCTCGCCGGATTGACTGCGGAAAAGAATTTGTCTCCTTCGGCCGAGAGGTTTCCACCAAGGAAATTTTTTCCGTGCAAATCCATGCGAAGAGTAGGCGGGACTCAGCGCGCGAAATCAATTCGCAAAATTTTCGGAACGCTTCGTGGCATGATTCCGTTTGAAGGGTGAGCGCGAGCGAGGAGCCTGGCTCTCCATGGCGGCGGGCAGATTCCTATTCTGTCCAAACCAGGATTGAAGTCACTGCCGCGCTCATTGACGTTCCCAGATTTCTTGACCGACTCACGGCCCTTGCCCATCCTCGCTTCACAAAATTCTATGGCTTTGCCTGAAAATATTATTTCCGAACTACGCCGCATTGTCGGGGGCGAAAACGTTTTGACAGCGCAGGAAGATTTAATTCCTTACTCGTTCGACGGCACGGCGGCGTTGCACCAAATGCCAGCCTGCGTTCTGTTCACAGAAACCGCGACGGAGATTTCCAACATCCTAAAACTCGCCAACGCGGAGACTTTCGCAGTCGTCACGCGCGGTTCGGGCACCGGCCTGAGCGGCGGAAGTATGCCGAGCAAAGATTGCGTCGTCCTTTGCACCGTGAAAATGGATAAAATTCTAGAGGTGGACCGGGCAAATTTGACGATGCTGGTGGAACCGGGCGTGACCACGTTGACGATCGCGGACGCCGCGACCGAAGTGGGATTATTTTATCCGCCCGATCCCGGTTCGATGAAAATCTCCACTATCGGCGGAAACGTTGCGGAGAATTCCGGTGGCTTGCGCGGATTGAAATACGGCATCACCCGCAATTACGTGATGGGGCTCGAAGTTATTTTGCCGAATGGCGAACTGATGACGATGGGCAACAAATGCGTCAAGGACGTCGCCGGTTATTCGCTCAAAGATATTTTCATCGGCTCAGAAGGAACACTTGGCGTCATCACCAAAGTTCTGCTGCGGTTGATTCCAAAACCGGCGGCAAAGAAAACGATGGTCGCCACGTTTTCGCAAATGGATCACGCCGCCGAAGCTGTTTCCGCGATTATTGCCGCGCAAATTATTCCGTGCACGCTGGAATTTCTCGACCGCATGACGATTCATTGCGTTGAAGATTACGCGAAAATCGGTTTGCCGCTTGATTGCGAAGCGCTGTTGCTGATCGAGAGCGATGGCCATCCCGCCGCCGTCGCCGACGAAGCCGCGCAAATGGAAAAGATTTGTCGCGAACGTGGCTGTCTGGAAGTGCGCGTTGCCAAAGATGATGTTGAAGCAAATAAACTCGCTAGCGCGCGCCGTTCCGCTTTTTCTGCGCTCGCCCGCGTTGCGCCCACGACAATTCTGGAAGACGCCACTGTTCCGCGAAGCGAACTCGGCAAAATGATTCGCTTCGTCGAAGCCATCGCGAAGAAATATAAATTAAAAATCGGCACGTTCGGTCACATGGGCGATGGCAATTTGCATCCCACTTTTTTGACGGACGAACGCAACATTGAGGAAATGCATCGCATCCACGAAGCGTTCAAAGAAATTTTCGACGAAGCGATTCGCCTCGGTGGAACAATCACTGGAGAACATGGCGTCGGCCTCGCGAAAAAAGATTTTCTCCCAAAATTTTTAGGCGATGCGCAAATGCGCGTTCACCGCGAACTGCGCAAAGTCCTCGATCCAAAAGGAATTTTGAATCCCGGAAAAATGTTTGATTGAAAAGCCGATTGCAAACCGACTCTCCGTGTTAAACAGGACTAAGCGGTCTTCAAATAATCCGACAGAAATTTCTTGATGCGGTCGAGTTCGCGGCTGGCCTCGGCATATAATTTTTCACTGCCCGCCACCTTTCCTTCGCGACTGAGTCGCTCCAACTCGCGCAGCGATGGAACGATGGCCATCATGCCGCAATTGAAGCTCGCGCCACCGAGTTTGTGTGCGAAATATTGAATTTCTTCAACCGAACTGTTTTGCACCGCGACACCTAAATTTTGAATCACTTCATCGGCTTGAGTGAGGTAAAGGTCGAGCAACTTTGCTAATTTTTCGGCATCACCGAAGGAAACTTCATGCAAACGTTTTAAATCGACGGGCGTTTTTGCGTCAACGGATGCGGCCGCAAAATGTTCAGTGCCCGGTGATGTTTCCAATGTGCGCCGATAAAACGCCGTCTCGCCGGTTTTGTGCGGTCGCCAGCGTTGGAGCGCGCCGCGCATTTCGGTGAGGCTGACCGGTTTGCTGAGATAATCGTTCATGCCAGCGCGGAGACATTCTTCGCGGTCGCCTTTCATGGCGTGGGCGGTGAGGGCAATGATATAAATTGGCGGATTGGATTCGTCGTTTGTCGCCATTTTTTTTTCGCGCTGACGAATTTTTCGGGTGGTTTCGTATCCATCCATTTCCGGCATCTGACAATCCATCAAAATGATGTCGTAAGGAATCTGTTCGAGCGTTTTTAACACTTCCAAACCGTTGGCGGCAACATCAACGGTGTAACCAAGTTTGTGCAATTGGCCGAGGGCGACTTTTTGATTCACGCTGTTATCTTCGGCCAACAAAATACGAATGGGCGAAAGCGGTCTTGTTGCATTTTGGGGGACAGAAATAGCCTGCGAAAGCGACGATTTAAAATCATCGCTGAAAATTGCGCTCAAATTGTCGAACAAGCGCGATTGTTTTACCGGCTTGAAAAGACATTCGTCGATTCCGGCGGCTTTTAAGGTTGGCTCGTCGATTTGCGCGTCGAGGGAAGTGAGAATAATGATTCGGGTTTTCGCAATGGCGGGATCGGCTTTGATCGCCCGCGCCAAAGCTAAACCATCCATCTCCGGCATTTGCAGATCGAGAATGGCGATGTCGTACGGATCATTGGCAGCGGCGGCGTGCCGGAGTTGTTCCAGCGCTGAATTTCCTTGAGCCGCGCTGCCGTTGCGCATTTTCCAGGCGACGACCTGATGATGCAGTATTTCGCGGTTGGTCGCGTTGTCATCGACGATCAGGACGCGTTTGTTGATGAGCTGATGGGTATCAAAAGGAGTGGCGGAAGGGGTTTGTTTTTCGAGTTTGACGGTAAACCAGAATTTTGAACCGCGGCCAAGCTGGCTTTCGACGCCAATTTCTCCGCTCATCAGGGTCACAAGCTGGCGGGCGATGGCGAGGCCGAGGCCGGTGCCGGAATATTTTCGCGTCGTTGAACTGTCGGCTTGGCTGAAGGATTGGAACAACAATGCCTGCGATTGCGGCGAAATTCCGATGCCAGTGTCGATCACTTCAAATCGCACCATCAAATGGCTTTCGGTTTCGTTCTGCACGGAGGCGCGAATCACGACTTCCCCGCTTTCGGTGAATTTGATTCCGTTACTGACAAGGTTCGTGAGCACCTGACGCAATCGCCCCAAATCGCCGCGAACACCGGTGGGCATGTTGGGTTCAACGGAGCCGACGAGTTCGATCCCGCGTCGTTGCGCTTCGCCCGCCAGCAATTCAAGCGTGCTCTCGACGGATTCGCGCAAATCGAAATCGTGAATCTCAAAAGTTAATTTGCCCGCTTCGATTTTTGAAAAATCCAAAACATCGTTAATGACCGTTAAAAGCGAATCGGCGCTGGAATGAATCGTGTCGGCGAAACGGCGCTGCTGCGCGTTGAGCGGCGTGTCGAGCAACAAACTGGTCATACCGATGACGCCATTCATCGGCGTGCGAATTTCATGACTCATCTTGGCGAGGAATTCGGATTTTTGCCGCGCCGCGCTTAAGGCAGCATCGCGCGCTTTAGCCAAATCAGCTTCGATGCGTTTTCGCTCCGTAATATCCATGATCGCGCCAATCACACGAATGGGTCCCTGCTTATTTCGCACGAGATAGGCGCGATCCAAAACAGAGGCAATGGTTCCGTCTTTGCGGCGGCAACGATATTCCGCCGACCACAATTGGTCGTTGCTCTGGATAAATTGTGAAAGGCTGGCGACGACTTTTTCGCGGTCGGCAGGATCAATTTGCCCGTGCCACCATTTCATGTCGTCTTCGATTTCATTTTCCTTAAATCCAAAAAGCGTGTGTATCCCTTCGTTACGCCAAACGATTTGAGTGGTGAGATCCCAATCCCAGACCACATCGTTGGTGGCGCTGGCGACAACGCGAAAGCGTTCTGCGCTCAAACGGCGTTCTTCGTCGGAGCGACGGCGTTCCGTCGCGGCGGCGGCGAGCAACATATTCGTCACCGCCAGAACGCAGAGATAACTTCCAATCAAAACCAAACTATCCTGTTCGTTGTCGGTGACGAACGGCCCGCGCTTTTGGGTCAAAGCCAAAATAGCCAGCGAAGAAACCAGGATCGTTCCGGTCGTTGCGCCGCGTTGACCGAACCTTAATGCGCCCC
>JBDSIW010000080.1:0-10895 GCA_039917795.1 Verrucomicrobiota bacterium
GGATGCGCGCGTCGCGCGGGATCGGCATAAATCAACGCGCTGGCCAAACGCCCGTAGAGCTGGGCTTCACCCTCGGTGCAATTCAGGTGCCGCAACGTGACCTGGCTGTGCGTCCACGCCAGATCGAAGGCGCGATCAGCCATCCGGGAATTTTGATATTTTTCGACGAGTGCGAGCGATGCCTCGCGGCTTCCGGTCATGCCGAGGACGAAATCAATGATCGTGGTTTCGTTCGGGCCGAGAGTGACCAATCGGCGCAAGGAAACAATTGGATCGAGCACAGAGCCGACGGTGTTCGAGAGTGGGGAAATTTTTTGGAGTGCGGCGGGACGAACCAGGCTTCCGCCGCGTCCGACAAAGCGCGAGCGATCCGTTTCGCAGGAAATTTTTCCCTGCCGCCCGCCCTGGCCGACCATGACGTGCAGCAGCCACGGCGGTTTTTCTGTTTCCGAGCGGGCGCGGCGCGTGCAGAGGATTGCCGAGAGATGAGCAAATTCGGTTTGCACAAACAAATTGCTGAAGGCCGGATGCGCGGAATCCGCCGCCGCCGGAGCCAGCACGACCTCGGCATAACTTGTCAGCTCGATGACGCGCTCCATGTTGGAATGATTGGTGATCGTGACACGGCGCAGCTCCACGTCGTCCTCAGGCGACACGCTGATTTGGGTGTGAACTTCGAGACCCGACTGGCGCTGGCGAAACTCCGCACGCCCCTGCGTGAAAATGGCCTCGTAATTCTTCGTCGTGCACAAAGCCGGTTGAAATGCCGTGGACCAGAATTCTCCCGTGGCGATATCCCGCAAATAAATAAATGTCCCCCAGCAATCGCGGGTGGCATCTTCGCGCCACCGCGTCACCGCGAGTTCATTCCATCGGCTATATCCACCGCCCGCGCTGCTCACCACCACATGGTAACGACCGTTGGACAGCAGGTGAACTTCCGGGGTCCGGGAAGTTGGGTTGGTGAATACGCGCATGACGGATTCGAGTTCGTTGGAAGGCGAGCGCGCCTCGTCCATTTCGAGATCTTCCGATAAGACGTTCGCTGCGGTTTTCGGCACACGTTCCTGCAACAACAAATCGGCAGCCTTGAACGCGCGGCACGCAAGAAAACGTCGCTGCATCGGGCGGTTGCGCAAGACATAGGCAAGCGAAAGAAGCGCCATCCCCTGGTGATGCGCCATGTAGGAAAATATAGTTGCGCTCTCCTGCCCGGGCGGAAGGCGGGACGGCGTGTAATCAATCGCCTCGTAGAAACCGTAGGCACCTTCGCGCTCGTCGTCCGCAAGCCGCTGCAGGTTTTCGCACGCTTTGCGCGGAAACACCATCAGTGCCATGGCGGTGGCGTAGGGAGCGATCACTAAATCCTCGGCGAGACCGCGCTTCAATCCGAGGCCCGGCACACCGAAAGCGCGATATTGATAATTGAGATGGGTGTCGGTCCGATTGTAGCCGGACTCGGAAATTCCCCAAGGCACACCGCGCGATTTGCCATACTCGATCTGCTGCTGCACCGCCGCTTTGCACGTGTGATCCAGCAGCGTGTTGTCGTAGGCCGGCATGACCAGCATCGGCATGAGATATTCAAACATCGATCCGCTCCACGAGACGAGGATTGGCTCGCCCAGCGATGCAACCAGCAATCGCCCCATCGAAAACCAATGGTCTTCCGAAACCTGGCCCTGGGCGACGGCGACGTAACTGCACAACCGCGCCTCGGACGCGAGTAAGTCGTAAAAGCTGGCGTCGCGCCGAAATTCCGTGGCGTTGAAGCCGATGGAAAAAAGCTCGCGCGCGGGATCAAACAGGAAAGTGAAATCCATTTCGGCAAACTGGTCACTTTGGCGCGCCAGAGTTTCAAGCGAAAGAATGCGCTGGCAGGCATGGGCGCTGGCTTCGCGAATTCCGCGCGCCAATTCCGCGAGCCGTTTGCGCTCGGCTTTTTGTGCTGGATCCGTCCCGAGCTCCTGCAAAGCTTCGTCGATGACCGGGCAGATCGCCTGGTCGAGTGTCGAGAGTTCACGCAAAGTGTGCCCGCGATCGAGCCGCTCCAATTGTTCCTCCAGCCGGCTGCTGGCCAACGAGCCCGGATCAGATTCCGCTGCGACCGCGCCCGCGCGACGCCGTCCGGGCGGCGGGATCGGCGATTTCAAATCCACCCACGGTGCGAGGAATCGGAGTTCTTCCAGATGGTCATCGCAATTGCGTTTAAGGATCTGGCTCCAGCTTCTCAATTCGCCGTCTGCGCTTTCCAAGGAGAGGGCCATCTGGTGGGCGCGCGCGGTGATTCGCTCCATTGAAACAAGAGCTGCCCGGATCGTGACCGGCGCTTTGGCCAGTTCCGCGTCGAGCTGGGCGAGTTCGCTGTTCTTGCCCGCGAGGCTTCGCACCAGGTTGACCGTATCGCGCAAGCCGCTGAAAATAATCGGCGAATAAATTTTCTCGTCGCAGTATTGCCGCAGGCCCGACGCGAGCGTCATGAGGTGTCCGGCCAGATTGCCGCTGTCCACGCTCGAGACGTAAAGCGGAAGAAGCGGCTGAAGTGTGCGCGTGTCGTACCAATTGTAAAAATGGCCGCGATACCGTTCGAGTCGATCCATGGTGGCCAAGGTGCTCTGCGTGCGCTGCATCATGGCACCCACCGGCAAATAGCCGAAGTCGGTGGCGGCCAAATTGGCGAGCAGGGACAAACCGATGTTTGTGGGCGACGTGCGGGAAGCGACGACTGGGGCAGGTTGTTCCTGGTAGTTGTCGGGAGGGAGCCAGTTTTCCTGCGCGTTGACGAACGTTTCGAAAAAATACCAGGTCTTGCGCGCGACCCGGTTGAGGAAAGTCAACTGCTCATCGGTCAGGTCCAGCGCCGGCGCATCGATCGGCTGGCTGATCAACCAAGCCATCCACGGCGCCGCAAGCCAGATCGCAAGAATGGGGAGCGCGAGGAACAATTGATCGGGCTGGCGCAACGCGAGAAAAACTCCACTGGCCAAGGCAATGAATGGAGCGATCCACATCGTGCCGTAAAAACCGAGGAGATCGGCGCGCGCGGTTCGTTCGGCGTCGCTCGAGGTTTGCCATTCCAGGAGGCGTTTGCGGGTGAAAAGGAGGCGAAAGAGCGTCCGCGTTATCGCGTCGATGCTCATATAAGCATCGTGGGGGAGAAAGGCCAACGTCAGGAAAATCTGGCCAAGCTGACGGCCCGCCGCTCCGCTCAGCGCGCGGAAATGAAGCGACCAGGGAAGCTCGGACGGTTTCTGGGCCACTTCGACCAAGGTTGGCAGCAGTCCCGGGAGCGTGATGATCAGGAAGACAACCAGTGAACCCAGGCCGCCCAATTGCGGGAGGAACATCCAACTGCCGAGCAACAAAATCAGCAGCGCCGACGGAACCAGGCTGCGGCGGAGATTGTCAAAAATTTTCCAAAGCGACAGGGCGGAGAGCGGATTGCCACCGCGCCCGCCTTTTTTTGGAACCCAGGGAAGCAGCCAGCGCGCGATCTGCCAGTCGCCACGAATCCAGCGATGCCGCCGGGCGATCTCGGCGTTGTAACGCGAAGGATGGTCCTCGTAAAACTCCACGTCGCTCACCAGCGCGGAACGGGCATGGCAGGATTCGATCAAGTCGTGGCTCAAAACAGCGTTGTCCGGAAAGCGTCCGGCCAAAGCCTGTTCAAAGGCGTCCACTTCATAAATCCCTTTGCCGATGAACGATCCCTCCTGGAAAATATCCTGGTAAACATCGGACACCGCCCGCGTGTAGGGATCGATGCCCGCGTCTCCGGCAAAAAGTCGGACGAACCACGATCGTCGCGCGCTCGGCAGGCTTACCCCGACGCGCGGCTGCATGATGCTGTAACCTTCCGTAACCACGCCGCGACTCGGATCGAATTTCGGGTGGTTAAGCGGATGCGCCATCGTGCCGACCAGCTCCCGTGCGGTGTCCCGGGGCAAATGGGTGTCAGTGTCGAGCGTGATGACATATTTGATTCCGGGAAGGATCGAAGTGTCTCCCACGATTTCAGAAAACCGCTCGCGCGGCCCGCCCCGGAGCAGCGCATTGAACTCGGTCAATTTCCCGCGCTTGCGTTCGTAGCCCATCCACAGATTCTCCCGCGGGTTCCATCGGCGCGGCCGGTGGAGCAGGAAAAAAATATCCGTCCGGTCGGTGGAATATTTCTTCGCCAACATTTCCACGCCGGCGCGCGCCCGTTCGAGCAAGGATTCGTCGTCGGGCCGGATTTCTTCTTCTGCGTCCCGGAAATCGGTCAGCAAAGCGAAATGAAGATTCTGCCCGCGATTGGCCAGATGATGGATTTCGAGAATCTCGATCAAGCGGTCCACCTCCGCCTGACTGGTCAGCATGGTTGGGACGACGACCATGGTGCGGCAATCGGGGGGGATGCCGTTCGAAAAATCCAGGCGCGGGAGCAATCGCGGTTTGACCGAGAAGGTGGCCAGCCAATTGACCAGCGCTACGGCCAGCTGGCTTGAGCAAATCACGAAAACCAAAACGGCGGCGATAAGTTCCCATCGCCGCAGTCCGTAGGGCAGCAAATCATGAACGAACGCGCCGGTGGCCAGCGCAGTCAAAAGCAAAATTGCACCCGCATAGAACAGCAGGGGAAATGAGTGAATGCTCCGTTCGAGATAAGTCTGCCAGGGGCGTCGCATGCCCGACGCGCGCTCCAATTTCCTTCGGCCTTTGTTGATCAGATAAAAACCCACATGCGAAGCGCGGCGCTCACGGCCTTTTGTTTCCACGTTCTCGACTGCGAGCTCGATCGCCTTCTGCGCGACCTCGGTTTCTGAAAGCGGGCAATGTCGCGCGATGGTCTCGACCGAATGGCGGTACCGGTCGCGGGTCGAGAAGTCCATTGATCGATAAATCCCGGGGGGATCGTCGTGCAGAACTTGCTCGACCGCGCTGAGGGACTCTACGAATTCCTTCCAGTCCATTGAGCTCAAGGAACGCAGGCTGCCGATGCTGTGACTCACCGAGATCTGCTCAGCTGCTTGATTCTGGCTTTCCTGGTGGACCAGTTGCTCGATCGACATGCCCTGGTCCCCGAGGCGTTGTTCGAGCCAGCTGCGCGCGAGATGGAGAACCGGATTTTGCCGCGACAGCCGCTGCGAAAACTCGCCCACAAATGAACTGGTCAAGGGCAGGTCGCCTTGCGCCATTTTCGCAACCACCACGACGAGATGGGACGGGTTGGTCTCGGCCATTGATTGCAACTGATCCACCCAGGAATCCGCGAGGTCCCGGTCCTTCCGCGCCAGCGCCAGACGAGTCGTGACGCGCCGTAAATTTTCAATCAACCCGAGTCGCAGCATGATCGGGACGGCCCAGAGCTCTCCGAGTTTCAGGGTCGCTTGCGTCTGGTAGGCCGCGACGAAGCTGCGGAGCTGCTCGATATCCACCTGCGCATCGACGTGCGAAATCAATTCGAGCACGATGTCGTAAACGCGCGGCAATCCCTCGGAAGCGCCATCGACCAGCCGCGGCAATTCCCGGCTGTAACCGCGCGGCAAATGTTGTCGGGCGAGATGGATTTGCTCCTCGATCAGGTAAAAATTATCCAGCAGCCACTCGGCGGCGGGAGTGATTCGGCGGATGGGATTGACCGCGAGCGTCGCGCGGTTGAAGGATTTCAAAATCTCTTCATTTTCACCGAGGCGGCTGAGAAGAAGATTGGAACCCTTCGTCGTCGTGGTGTGATGCTCGAAGGCAAGATTCTGGGCATGACGCGTTAGTTGTTCGAGGCTGAACAACTCGGCGCGCAAAGGCTGCTCGACTGCAGGGAGACGTGGATGAGACTGCTTTCCCATCTGCATAATTTAGCTCACGGGCTCTTCGCCTCGAAACTGGCTTTCGCCCTGGTCGGTTTCAGCAGGTCGCGATTTTGTTGGTTTCGCCTGGAGGTGATCATTGTTCCTCGAAGAACTTCGTGGCAGAAAAATCGCAAGGAAGATTACCCTTCGCAATCAGGGCTCAAGCGGATTGATTTTAGTAGAAATCCCTAAGTTCGACTTTTAGTGAAGAGGTTGAAGCCCACCCAACAAGGAATGCCAAACGAGTCAGGAATCCCCTTTGGCAAACAAGATGTTGCCCGATACAGATGCAGGTTCATGGCGTCGAAAATCGGAGCATCAGCGGAGAATTTTTTCGCGGAAATAGGGCTCCGTGATTTCTGGCGTCGCGATTCGGTTGTTCGCCATGACCTTCCGCGCCGCGGCGATCAAGTCATCAGCTCGGAACCGGCGACGGTTCGGCCCGTTGACTGCAATCTCCATCGTCATGCCAGCGGGGGGGAAATCCGGCATCGACTGCCATTGGGCCGCCTCGTTCACAGGGAGCATTGAGGAATAGGTATTGATCGCGCCCTCCAAAAAACCGCGCACGACATTTGTTCCGACCGCGTCCGCATCGGCGTCATTGGCCATTTTGAGGCCGATCCAAGCGCGCAACGCGGCCAGCCAGTCGCGGACACCTTCGTCCTCCGGCGATTTCAATTCCTTCCAGACGGCGCTGATCCGTTCGAGGGATTTTGATGCACTGGAGAACTCCTCGCGCGGCAAGGTGCCACCGGCGGTCGGATACCACCAGAGAAGGTCCGCGTCCAAACGCTTCAAGGCGCGATCGCGCGAAGAACCGCGCAAATCCTCCAGCTTCGCCTCGTCGAAAGCGGCGTGCGCCAGATTGTATTGCTTGTTATTCAGCAGGAGCATTGCCTGTCGAACCCGGAGCGCTGCCACGGTTGGTTTATTTTCCGGATGTTGCGCAATGAACGCATCGATTTTCGCCGAGGCTTGTTTCCATGTCTCGCCCTGACCGCCGGGCTTGCCAGGATCTTCCGCTCCGAGATTCAATTCCGTGGAGAGCGCCGCGAGGTTGGAGGCGCTGACGATATCCTTCACCTGCCGCTGCGTCGCGCAACTCGTGAAAAGCAAAGCGGTCGATAGAACCAGGCTCGCAACAACAAAACGAAAACGGCTGAGCAATTTTGCATTCATAAATATTTGGAATGTTCCTTTAAGCGGCGGCCAGCGCGCGTTCCGCCAGTTCCGCAAAAAACTTTTGGAACGCGGGATCGTTGGGTTCGAGCGCCGGGGCCTCACCTTTCAACCAGGCTGCCACCAGACCGCCGAGCACTCCGGGAAGTGCCGAGACATCCAGACGCCGGCCCATTTCGCTTTCAGCGCGAATGATGCCAGCGCGCAACACCGGGACCAACTTATCTTGTAACTGGCCGATGGCGCTGTCGGTCGCCGCATCGAAACCGCGCTGGGCAAAAACCACAAATAATTCCTGGGCAATTGGAACCAGCGTTGCGCTCGACAGGATCGGCGACGAATTATTTTTCCCCGCCGCGAGGACTGCATCAGTGATGACGCCCGCAAGCCGTTTCTTCGGACTGGCAAAAAGTTCCGGGTGCAACAGAGCCGCTTGCGAAGCCGCGTCGATCAAATCGGAAGCTTGCAGCGCGGTCAACGTTTTGCCCTTCACTTGTGCGGCCAGCTGGCCCGCGAAATCCGCAATCGCCCTCGGGAATTCGGTGCCAATAAATTCCGGGTGGGCGGCAATGGCATCGAGCGCACCGTCCACGGCCGAAGCGGCAATCGTCTTTGCTTCCAGCGCGCCGACCTCGCTGAATCGTTTTAGAATTTCTCCGACGACTCTCTGAAACATTCCCGGATCTTTGACCAGCCACTCGGGATGTTCGGCGAATCGCCCCGCCGCCTGGCGCACGATGGTTTCAAGCCCATCCTTGCTGAACGTGGCTGCGATCCCCTGGTTGCTCACCGTGTGTAGCACCGATTGCAAAAATTCATCAAGCCACGGTTGATTATTTCCGGTTGCCCACAATTTCGGGTGACTCGCAAATGCGCCGATGGCCGCGTCAGCGAGATGAAAAACAGTTTCGCGGCTGAGCAATTCGCTCCCTGCCGTCTGGGAAAGTGAGCGGATCGAAGCCAATAAAATTTCCCTGAGCAAGGGCGATTGCCCCTCGAGCAGAGCGGGACCGTGTTTGTCGATCGACACCAACCCGGCGTGCAACAGGTCAGCCCAATGCTCATTGAAGAAAGAGCCAAACCCTTTTGGGTCCGAGGCAACCAAAGGCGCCGCCCCTCGCAAAACATCGGCAGCGATTTGCTGGAACAGCGGCGCGTGCTGGTCATCCAGAATGTCCGCGGATTTCGCGAGCACATTGCTCAGCAAAAGGTAATAGCCTTTGCCTTCAGTCAACCCCAGCAGGTAATCGTCTCCAATGTCCCCGGCGGATTCGCGCGCGTCGGCCAAGGCCTGGAGAATGGCGCCGAACCACGGGCTCTTGCCCTGCCACGCCAATCGCGCGTCCAGAACGCCATTGAGGGTGGCACTCAAGGTGTGCCGCAGGACAGGACTCCAATCGTCAAAAGACTCCAGGTCGGGTTTGGCGAAGCGTTCGAGAACCGCGGTGGCGATCACGCGAATCCCTTCGTCTTTCACAAAAAGCTGCGTGTGCTCGGCGCCCAGTTCCGCGAGGACATCCACCACCAGGAGGCTGACGCGAACCGGATAGCCGAGTTGGCGGGCGTCCGCACCGGGATCGACATAGAAAGCCGCGCTCAGAACTGCGGCGCGATAATTGGCGACCTTCGCCTTGTCTTTGGAACCGGCATTTTCGGGAAGCGTTTCGCGCAAGCCGGGAACAGCGTCGCGAAGAAACTGAAGAAAGTTGGCGTCAGGCTGGATTGTATTCGTCTCGTTCAACGCTTCATCGGGAAATGCCAATGCGTAAAAGCGCCGCATCTCCGCGAGGTCCGGGCTGGCCGCCGCCATCAGTTCAGCCAATGCTTTGCGCCTTTGCCGTCCGAGCGGTCCGGGCTTCGCGTCGGAAGTCTGGTCAAGGCAGGCGCGCAAGCGGGGCTTGAGTATCGCCGGGCCGGGAGAAAAATTGACGGCGGGAAGCTTGAGCGCGAGCGGACTTTGCACCGCCACTTTTTCCGCCAGCAATCGATCCAGGTGCTCCCCGAATTTTATCAAGCCTTTCGCGACGGCGACGGCCAATTCTGCTGTGCCTGGAGTGATCATATTTTCTCGTGTTCCTGTTGAATGGGCGGGCGTCTCTTTTTGCAGCGGTGGTTCGGAAGTGTCAACGACTAAGTCCTTTTCCTGGTCTCGTTTTCCGTCCGGTGTTCCGGATAAACCGCACGGAAATGGCCTCGACAGCAATCGCCACACTTCCCTCTCCTCGACGTTCGCCTCTCGACCTTCCACCTGGTTTTTCATCCACCCTTGCCTAGGCTAAACTTTCCGCGTTTGAAGCGTGCTATCACTCCTCGAGCGCGCATACTCCGCCTGTATGCCATTTCGTTCGCTTGGCCTCGGAGCCAATATTTTTAAGGCGGTCCAGGAAGCCGGTTACACTGAACCCACACCGATTCAAGCCGCCGCCATTCCGCCCATTCTCGCTGGGCATGATCTCATCGGGATCGCGCAAACCGGCACCGGCAAGACCGCCGCGTTCGTTCTCCCCATCCTGACGAAGCTATCAACGGTGATTGTGCCCGGTGACCGGCGAAGAATTCGCGCGCTCATTGTTGCGCCCACCCGCGAATTGGTTGCGCAGATTGAAGAAAACGTCCGCGCGTACGCCAGGCATCTTCCCTTGCGCATGGCCACCGTCTATGGCGGCGTGGGCGAACAACCCCAAATCCAGGCCCTGCGCTCCGGAGTGGAAATTGTCGTGGCCACGCCGGGCCGGTTAATCGATTTGATGCAACAGCGCCACTGCGATTTTTCCGCGCTTTCTTTTCTCGTCCTCGACGAAGCGGACCGGATGCTCGACATGGGATTTCTCCCGCCCATCCGCCAAATCGTCAAGGCGCTGCCGCAAAAGCGCCAGACCCTTTTGTTTTCCGCCACGCTCTCCCAGGAAATCGAGGCGCTCACTCACGAGTTCCAACATTCACCGAAGATCATCCAGATCGGCCGGCGCGCTAATCCCGCCGAAACTGTCACGCAACTGGTTTACGAAGTTCCCAAACATTTGAAAGGCGCGCTCCTCGTCCATTTGTTGCGCGACCCGAAGCTCGACATGGTTCTGGTCTTCTCGCGCATGAAACACAGCGCCGACCGCGTCGCTCGCAAACTGGAAAGCGTGGGCATCAAGACCGCGACGCTTCATTCCAACCGCTCCCAAAATCAGCGCCTGCGAGCGTTGAAGGATTTTAAATCGGGCGCTGTGCGCGTGCTGGTCGCCACGGACATTGCCGCCCGGGGCATTGATGTCGATGGCATCTCGCACGTGGTGAACTACGATTTCCCGATGCACGCCGAGGATTACGTCCATCGCATTGGCCGCACAGGTCGCGCGCATGCCGTCGGAGACGCGATCAGCTTTGTCACATCCGAAGATCAAGGCACATTGCGCTCGCTGGAACGTTTCATCGGGCGCGGTATCATTCGCAAACGCGCGGAAGGATTCGATTACAACGTGGCGGCCCCGGCCTTTGACGATTCGGGCGACCGGGAACGTCGCGGACCTCGGGGCAATCCCCGATCGAGCCGGAATTCGGCTCCATCCTCCAATCCCAATGCGCCGAGAGGCGGACAGTTTGGGAATCGTGGATCGAGTTCGCGACCCGGCGGCGGAAGTTCCTGGCGCCGCTGAGTCGCCGCTACATTCCTTGGAGAAGAAAAAGCTTGCGCGATTCTGCGCAACGCAGCCCTAATCGCGCGCAGCACGCAGTCGCTTCTCAAGCCTCGCGTCACACCTATGCAGACCATTGATTGGATCATTGTGGTTTTCTACTTCCTGGCCAGCGCGCTCGTCGGCATCTACTACGCCAAACGCGCAGGCGGCAGCATGCAGGAGTTTTTCCTCTCCGGAAGAAACCTTCCATGGTGGCTCG
>JBDSIW010000081.1:0-3451 GCA_039917795.1 Verrucomicrobiota bacterium
TCGCCAACAGGACGACGTCCACCCCGCTGCCAATGACTTTTTGATACGCGTCCAACCCGACGAATGAATGGTCCGGGGCGACCTGGACCTTATCGCCATTTTCCTTTTTCAAGGAATTCAGACTATTGCTGAGGCTTTCGGGCAAAATGTCGGCCATGGCAATCAGGACCACATTTTTATCCGCATTCAATGCCTGGCTCGCTGCGCCCGTTCCCCGGCCGCCGCAGCCGATCAATCCAATCTTAAGCTTTTCGTCGTTGGGTGCGGCCGAAGAGGAAAAGCCGAGTGGGGAAATAAGCGCTCCACCCAGAACGGCGGAGGTCTTGATGAAGTTTCGGCGCGAAGTCGAATTGAGAAGATTTTGATTCATAACGTTGGTGAAAAATGATGCGCAAGGCTTGATCTCCCGCTGGCGTTCGTCAATCACAGAGATGCGAAAACCGCGCGGACCGATTACAAAGTCCGCCGTTCATTTCCTTTACGAAGGAGGGATCGATTCCATTTCGGTAATTTCCACGAGATGGAAGGCAGGAAAAGCGCGCTGAGTTTTTCCCGGGCGAGGCAACTCTAAAAAAGGGGAAATCAGTTGACGCACCGGATACTGATTTGTAAATTACGCGTCCTTTGGAATCCAAGGTAGCTCAATGGTAGAGCTCCGCACTGTTAATGCGGCTGTTGTAGGTTCGAGCCCTACCCTTGGAGCCACTTCATTTGCCTGACTTTTCAAGGATTTCTCCATATGCAGTGCTAAAAAACATTGCCCTGCATCGATGTTAAAAGAGGTCGGAGGATCTTCGACGGTTTATCGGTAATGTCTGCAGTAAATTCTTGCGAAAGTTCAGATTGTTCGCGCCGGTTTAGACGGGGCGAAAATGCAGGCGCCCCTCGGATGAGCGACGCCGACCGAGTCAGTGCTCGACCTCGTTTCTGCGGAGTCGCGGAGAGGTTTTAAAGAGCCGGAACGGTAATGGAATTGGCGTCCATCGTCACTGCGCTGATTCTGGCCAAGGCCCGCCCTTCGAGGGAGGCGCCGGTATTGAGAGTAATCGATTGGTCCGCCATGATGGTCCCTTTGAAAACGGAAGTGCTCCCGAGTGTTGCCGAAGTGCCAACCTGCCAAAAGATGTTTGCCACCTTTGTGCCGCCCGCCAGGATTACTTTCCGGTCGGACGTGGTCGTCAAGGTGGACGCGATTTGGAAATTAAAAACGGCATTGGCGTCCCCTGTGCCCTTAACACCGGCAGCGAAAACGGCGGGATCGGACGAATTCGCGATTTTCAGAGGAGGAGCTTATTCTGCGCTTTTTTCGGCTTCCGGATTAGGCCGGTTTTCCGCGGCCAGTCGTTCGATTTCCTCTTCTTTTTCGCGCTCCTTGCGCTCTGCGTTTTTATCGCCCTCCGGTTCAATCCAGTAGCACCCGTTGATCGCGTCGATGAAACCTTTGCTGCACAAACTTTTTAGTTCGTTCGCGGCCCACGTTTTATCGCGGTCGTAACGGTCGGAGTCCACTTCCTTGCTGATCTCTTTAACTGAAAAAACGCGACCCGTCTGCGCCTTCAAAAAATCCAGGATGTCGCTCATGCCTTCAATTAACAGTGGAATGGCCGGACTGACAACGCTGGTTTTGTCGTGGTATCGAGGGCGCTCGGTTTTGGAGTTTTCGTGGGGCGGTGCATATTCAGAGCGGGTAAACGAAATGATGATTTTCATTATTAACCCATCGACTGGGTCAGACGATGATGGATCCAAAAAATTGCCTGAGCGAATCCAGGCTCATTTTCCGACGGCCAGGATACAGGAGTGGACCGACAAGGATGAACTCTCCAAATGGTTATCCACCTTGAAAAACGGAAAAAATTGACGGTGGTTGCTGCGGGCGGCGATGGAACGATCAGCGCTGTGGCCGGTGAATTGGCAGGGACGAGCGCACTTCTGGGTGTGATTCCCATGGGAACCCTGAATCATTTCGCCAAGGACCTTGGTTTACCGCTGGATATTGAATCCGCTCTCGCTGTGATCAAAGAGGGGCGGGTTCGCTCGGTGGACATAGCTGAGGCCGATGATCGAGTTTTCATCAATAACTCCAGCGTTGGACTCTACCCGCATCTTGTGCGCCTGCGGGAACATCATCAATCTCGGCTGCGCTTGAGCAAGGGTTGGGCGATGTTGCGCGCCGCAGCGACTTTGCTCCATCGCATTCCGACGCTGGAAGTTCAATTGAACGTCGATGGAAAAAAGCTCGTCCGACACACGCCCTTTGTTTTCGTCGGCAACAATCAATATCACGCTGATGGATTGAAAATTGGAAATCGGGTTTGCCTCGACGAAGGAGTGTTGAGCATTTTTACGACGCATCATGTGGGGCGTCTCGGATTTTTTCGCTTGGTCCTCAAGGCAATGTTCGGGCTACTTCATGCGGATAAGGATTTTGATTCATTCAAGGTCACAGAGATTCGAATCGATGTCTCGGGCCATTCGCACGATGTGTCGTTCGATGGAGAAGTGGTCCGCATGAAATCGCCAATCCATTACCGGGTGCGACCCAAAGCGCTCCAGGTCATTGTGTCGAGGGAACCAAAATCGAGGTGATGAGGAGAATCGTTCACATATCCGACCTGCATTTTGGCAGGATTCATTTGCCAACCTTGGAACCCCTCGTGGCGGCGATCCATGAATCTCAGCCTCATCTGGTGGTCAATTCGGGCGACTTCACCCAGCGGGCGCGAAGAAGTCAATTCGAGGAGGCAGCGCTGTTCATGAAGAAATTGCCGCTCCCGCAAGTTGTCGTCCCTGGAAATCACGATATTCCTTTTTACAAATTTTTCGCCCGTTTTTTTTGGCCTTTGACCAATTATCGCCGCTTCATTACGGACGAATTATTTCCTTTCTATCATGACGAAGAAATCGCAGTCATGGGCGTCAGCACGGCGCGATCGCTCACCACAAAAAATGGGCGGATCAACGCTGAGCAGGTGGCGCGCGTTCGGGAAAAAATGTGCGGTTTGGACGGCATCGTGAAAATCCTGGTGACGCATCATCCATTTGATTTGCCCGAGAATCTCGCGGAAACCCATTTGGTCGGCCGCGCGGAAATGGCGATGAGCGCTCTGGCGGAATGCAAAGTGGATCTCTTTCTAGCCGGGCATTTACACGTCACTCACTTCGGGAGAACGGTCGAGCGCTACAAGGCGCATGGCTATAATTCTTTATTTATTCAGGCGGGAACCGCCACATCGACGCGCCAACGCGCCGAACCCAATTCATTTAATATTTTGGATGTGGACCGAAGCAGTCTCCGAGTCCAAAGCATGGTTTGGGACGCCGAAAAAATGAAATTTATGAATGTCTTGGAAAAACAATTTCAAAGCAGGGCAGAGGGCTGGTTCGAAAGCTCTGAAGGCGAGTGAGCCCGAATCCGGCGCAAAGTTTCGATTCCCGTAAGGCAAAACGC
>JBDSIW010000082.1:0-4809 GCA_039917795.1 Verrucomicrobiota bacterium
ATGCTCGCGGCACTGATCTTCTTGCCCGCGTTGCTGAGTCTTTTTCGCGATGGAGGAATTTCGAAGAATAAAAAACCCAGTGACGAAAATGCACAATCGCCACTGGGTTCAGAGGAACCGAGGTAAAGACCTCAATTGTGTAGATAACTTATTAATCAGTTTGTTGAAGTCAATCTTAAACAGTGCTTTTAGGCGGCTATTCGCGAGAATTTGGTGCGGATAACGTTAGCGAGGGCAAAGAAAAGTTTTGATGGGCGAAGCTTGACGGATGTTTCTTCGCTTTTAGTATCCGCAATTGAATTTGAATTGATCAATGTATTCCGTGCGAGCCGCGATTCTATTTTTTTTCCTCCACCTGCTCGGCGTCATCGCGGCTCAAGCGGAGTTGTCAATCGGACCGATCTACGACGAATTTCCTCTGGTCCTCGCACCGGGCAAACGAATGGAAGCCGCCGGCCCGATCTTTAGTTGGGAGGAGAAAGAGTCCCAGCGGCAATTTGCTCTTCCCCCGCTATTTTCGCGAACCGTCGATCCGGACGTAGAATCCGAGGAAATAGATGTCCTTTACCCGCTTTTGACTTATGACCGTTACGGAGCGGAATACCGATTCCAAGTCCTTCAATTGTTTTCATTCGCGGGTGGAAAAACTCAAGCCGAGGAAAAGAAAGGGCGCTTCACCCTTTTCCCCATTTATTTTCAGCAACGCTCGTCTCGTCCCGAGTTTAACTACACGGCGGTCCTGCCGTTCTATGGCACGTTGAGAAATCGATTGTTCCGGGATGAAATCCATTTCGTCATGTTCCCGCTTTACGCGAAAACGCGGAAGAAGGATGTGGTCACAAAGAATTATCTTTTCCCGGTGGTTCATGTTCGCAAAGGTGAAGCATTACGGGGCTGGCAGGTCAGGCCCATTGTCGGTACGGAACATAAAGACATTACCAGCCGAACCAACAGCTTAGATGAACTTGAAGTGGTGGCCGGACACGATAAATTTTTTGCGCTTTGGCCGATTTTTTTCAAAAACAAAACAGGGATCGGAACTGAAAATCCAGAAAGGCAACTCTCCGTCCTGCCGCTCTTCACGACCAGCCATTCACCGCAACGCGACTCCACCACCGCGCCCTGGCCGATCGGATTGACGCTGACCACGGATCGCGTGAAAAACTATCGGGAAATTGGCGCGCCGTGGCCGTTAATTGTCTTTGCCCACGGCGAAGGAAAGAACACCAAGCGAGTTTGGCCGATTTTCAGTCGTTCTTCGAATAGCAACCTGGTGAGCAATTTTTATCTTTGGCCGGTTTACAAATATAACCGCTTCGTTTCCGACCCATTGGACAGGAAGCGCACGAGAATCCTGTTCTTCCTTTACTCTGATATTCTAGAAAAGAATCTGGCTGCCGGCGATGCATTGCATCGGGTGGATTTCTGGCCGCTCTACACTTTTCGCCGGGACCACAACGGGAACCAGCGCTTGCAGGTGCTTTCCATTTTGGAACCGCTGCTGCCCAACAACAAAAGCATTGAGCGGGACTATTCGCCGCTCTGGGCGCTCTGGCGCGCGGAAAAAAATCCCGCCACTCACTCATCGAGCCAATCGTTGCTCTGGAATCTTTTTCGTCGCGATGCGGCGCCCGGCACAAAAAAATGCTCGCTCTTGTTTGGTCTTTTCCAATATGAATCGTCGCCGGAAGCAAAGCGTTTCCGGTTGTTTTATTTCCCGTTCAAAAGGGCCGGACATCCTGACGATTCCCCCGCATCGGGCAAAGTCCAGGAACGCAACGACCAATCGGGGTTCGCCCACTGACCAATCATGGATCGCAATTTGCCAATCTTAAACCGGAGAGGGACTATCTGACATGTTTCAGAATATCGGTGAAATGTTATTGCTGCTTTGGCGGTCGTTCACGGCGTTGCCCTCCGCGTGGCGAAATCGGCAGAAGATTTTCGATCAACTTTTTGAGATCGGCAACGCGAGCCTGCTGATGGCGTGCATTCTTTCGTTGTTCATTGGGGGAGTCCTCGCCTTGCAGGCCGGTTCGGTCCTCGTGCAACGCGGACTCGGCAGCGTGATTGGCGGAATGGTAGGAGTCTCGATGGCCAAGGAACTCGGCCCGGTCATGATGTCCATTCTGATCGCCGGACGGATTGGTTCCGCGATGGCCGCCGAGATTGGATCAATGCGCGCTTATCAGGAACTCGACGCACTGCGCACCATGAATATTGATCCGGTGGATTACCTCGTTTTACCCCGCATTGTGGCGATCTCCATCGCGTTGCCGTTGCTGGTGATTTTCGCAATTATGGTGGGTTGGTTTGGCGGTGCGCTGGTCTCGGCTTACAACCAGATGATCGACATAAGTTTTCAATCCTATTTCAACAATCTGCGCCAAGTGGTGGACATCGGAGACGTGGCCAATGGTTTGATCAAAAGTTTTGTGTTCGCTGTGATCATTGGGGTGGTTTCGTGCCATCAAGGTTTGCAAACGATTGGCGGACCGAGGGGGATCGGGCGGTCGGTGACAAAGGCGGTGGTCAACTCGATTGTGTTGATATTGATCCTGGATTATTTCCTGACGCGTTTGTTGATTAATTTGTGAAAGACGCTGGAGCATTTCGTTCGCGACAATTCGCGCAATTCCCTTCAAAGTTTTCTGCATGAGTGAGTCCAATCATTCCGAAAGCGTGAGCGTGCAGGTGCGCGGGTTGCGCAAGAGTTTCAACGGCGTGCCAGTGCTGAAGGGGTTGGATTTTGAGGTGGAGCGCGGCGAGATTTTTTTCATCATGGGCCCGAGTGGCAGCGGCAAAAGTGTTCTGCTCAAGCACATTATTGGGCTGGAAACGCCGGACGAAGGTGAGATTCTGATTGAAGGGGAATCGATCCAGTCCCCCGACGTGATGGACAAATACCGGATGGCGATGGTGTTTCAATCGGGGGCATTGCTTAACTCGCTGACGGTGGGAGAAAATGTCGGGCTTTACCTGGCGGAACACCGATTGAATTCCTCCGAGGAAATCCAACGCATCGTGGCTGAAAAGCTGGAGCTCGTGGGGCTTAAAGGTCTGGAAGACCGGTGGCCCGGGGAATTATCCGGCGGGATGAAAAAACGCGCGGCCATCGCCAGAGCACTGGTTGTGGAACCGCAATTGATCCTTTATGATGAGCCCACCAGCGAACTGGACCCGTTGATGGCGGTGACGATTGGCGAGGAGATTTTGAATTTGCAAAAGCGAACGCAAGTGACTTCCATAGTGGTGTCACACGACCGGGACCTGGCGTTCGGGATCGCTGACCGCATGGCGTTCATCAATGATGGGCAGATTGTGTTTATCGGGACGCCCGAACAGATCAAAAGCCATTCCGATCCGTTGATCAAAAAATTTGTCCACGCTGAACTGGCCCAGGCAACATCTTAATTTTTACAGGTATGAAAAACACACTCGAAACCCGTCTTGGAGTTTTCTTCGCGCTTGCGCTGATTGCGGCATTTATCATCTTGGAAATGCTCGGCGGCGGGGCGTTTCTGAAAAAAGGATCACGCGTCCACGGCCTGTTCAACAATATCCAGGAGTTGAAAGTCGGGGACAAAGTGAAGCTGGCGGGCGTGCAGGTCGGGCAGGTGGAAAAAATCGCACTGACCAGCAACCAGGTGAACGTCACCATGAAACTCGACCGCAACGCCGACGTGCGCACGGACAGCAAGGCGACGATTAAATTCACGGGCTTGATGGGAGAGAATTTCATTGCGCTCGATTTTGGAACTCCCCAGGGCGTCAAAGCTGCGGACGGCGCGTATCTTCAGACGACGGAACAACCGGATCTCAGCGCATTAATGGCCAAGCTGGATAACGTCGCCACCGGCGTGCAGAACCTCACGAAAAGTTTTACCGGCGACAAAATCGATAATCTTCTCGGTCCATTCACGGATTTCTTAAAAGAAAACAGTCCAAGGCTGACCGCTATATTTGGCAATATGCAGACGATTTCCTCGCAGATAGCCGAGGGCAAAGGAACGGTCGGAAAATTGATCAACGACGACGCGCTGTATCTGACCGCCATCAACACTGTTTCAAACCTCCAGGCCACCAGCACCGAGATCAAGCTCACCATTGATCAGGCGCGCAATGTGATCGACGAGATCAATGCGGGGCACGGCACGCTCGGTAAATTGGCCAAGGACGAAAAGCTCTATAACGAAACTTCGCTTGCGATGGTTAATCTGCGCGAGATTTTGGAAAAAATTAACCGCGGCCAGGGATCAGTCGGCAAATTGATCAACGACGAGAGCCTGTTAAAGAACGTCAAACTTTCGTTGCAAAAACTCGATAAAGCCACGGAAGGTTTGGAAGATACCGGGCCGCTCAGCGTGCTCGGTACCGCCGTGAACAGCTTGTTTTAAAACCTTGGCCAGCGGCGACGAGGAAGAAGTGTTTAACCATAACCTTGTTTGCAGGCCAGTTCGTTCAGGATCGGCAAGCTGTCCGCCAAGTGCTCTTCGTAGGCACGCCAGCGACCCACGGCTCGTTTATGCAACGGTTCCAACACTTCGGCGTACGTGGGCGAGTTGATAAACGAACGGCTTGCGGAATCCCGGTGATCCGGAATTGTGTTGTCGGTATCCATTTCTAAAAACTTGCACACCGCGCGCAGGGCTTCCTCTCGGGCCAACACCATCTGTTCATAACGCACTTCCAACGTTTGAAGCGGCAGAAAAGTCCGGGCCGCTTGCCACACCTCGTCATTCGCCTGAATATGCGCGACCAAAGTTTCCAATCGATTGAAATGGGACGTAAATGCGTTCACGGGAAAGG
>JBDSIW010000083.1:0-2789 GCA_039917795.1 Verrucomicrobiota bacterium
ACATTGTTTTCCGGGATGAGCTGGCAAAATTATATCGCTGCTATTCGCGCACTTGGACGGGCGAGAACTACACGGGTTTTCGCGCCGTGCAAAGCAGCACCTCAGAAGATTTTTTGCATTGGAACGATCCCGTGCCGAATTGCCATCGCGCCGCCGATGGTTCAACGCCGCCGCACGAACATTTCTACACCAGCGCCACGACGCCGTGTCCCGGCGCGCCGCATTATCTTCTCTCTTTTCCCATGCGCTTTGTTCCAGAGAGAACAAAACCCAGTCCGATGAAAGACCCCGGCGTTTCTGACGCAGTTTTTCTTAGCAGCCGCGACGGCACAAATTGGGATCGAACTTTTTTGGAGGCGTGGGTTCGCCCCGGATTGGATGAGCGCAACTGGACGCATCGAAACAACATGCCCGCGTGCGGAATTGTGCAAACGAGTTCCAATGGATTCTCCATGTATATCAGCGAACATTACAGTTGGCCGGACAATCGTCTTCGTCGCCTCACGATTCGGCGTCATGGATTCGCCTCGGTTCACGCGGTCGCGACGGGCGGAGAATTCACGACGCGACCTTTGACGTTTACTGGGAAAAATTTAATTCTGAATTACGCGACTTCTGCGACTGGTTCTGTGCAAGTGGAAATTCAGGACGAAAAAGGCAAACCATTGTCCGGTTATTCGCGCGCCGATATGGAATTGCTTTTCGGCGATGACCTCGACGCCATCGTGAAATGGGAAAAGAATCAAGACCTGTCGTCGTTGATTGGTAAATCGGTTCGCCTCCACTTCGTGTTGCGAGACGCTGATCTTTTTGCTTTGCGCACCGAATGAGCCAAAATTTTTATGAACAGACTCGAAAACAAAGTGGCGTGGATCAGCGGCGCGACCTCGGGAATTGGTGAAGCGACGGCGAGATTATTTGCGCGCGAAGGAGCGAAGGTCGCGATTGTCGGCAGACGTCTCGCATTGAGCAAAAAAATCGCGGCGGAAATAAAATCCGAAGGGGGCGATGCTCTGGCCATTGCCTGCGACGTGAGCAGCGAAAAACAAGTCCGCGATTCCATTCAAAAAACCGTTCGACATTTTGGAAGTCTCGACATCGTCGTCAACAACGCGGGCGTGGTTCACATCAAAATGCTCCACGAATATACCGAGCGCGAATGGGACAACGTGATGAGTGTGAATTTGAAATCCATGTTCTTCGCAACCAAGCACGCGATTCCGAATCTGCGAAAGAGCAAGCGCGGTTACATCGTCAATGTCGGTTCCATCAGTAGTTTTGTCGGACAAGCTTTGACGCCCGTTTATACAACGACAAAACACGCTATTGTCGGACTGACCAAATCCATCGCGCTTGATTACGCCGTGGATGGAATTCGTTGCAATTGTGTTTGTCCCGGCATCACGGACACGCCAATGTTGCGCGAGCATTTGAACATGAACCAAGACCCCGAGGCTGCGTTGCGCCATCGATTGCACCGCGTGCCGACCGGCGTGTCTCTCACCCCTGACGACATCGCCAAGGCGGTGCTTTATTTTTCCTGCGAAGATTCCGCCGGAATCACCGGCACCTCGCTGGTGGTGGATGGCGGTTACCTGGCTGCCGCCGAATGGGAACATCCCGGGAAAACAAAGTTCATGGACCCGCTTTGAAACAGAAAGATTTCCATTACTGAATCATGAAATCCTCATCAACACTTCTCTCCCGCCGTGAATTTGCGCGCGGCACCGCTTGCGCTCTTGGGCTCGCCTTCACCGGGTTGCTGGTCAAAGCCGAGCCAGGAAATGCACCGCGCCATCGGTTTTTGTGCTGCGATTATCAAGGGAACAAGGTCGCCATCATCGCGGCGGACGGCGTGGTGGAATGGGAGTTCCACGCGCAGACTCCGCAGGATTGCTGGATGTTGCCGAACGGTAATGTGCTTTTCTGTTACACCAACGGCGCGAAAGAAGTTTCTCCCGCCAAGCAAGTCGTCTGGGAATACAAAGCCCCGGCCAAGGCGCAATGTCATTCCTGCCAACCGTTGCCCGATGGCAATGTTCTTGTGGCCGAATGCGGGATGAGCCGCGTAATCGAAGCCGGGCGCGAGGGCAAAATGGCGAAGGAAATCAAGGTGGCGTCGCAGGCCAAAAATATGGGGCACCAGTTCCGTGGGACACGCAAAACGGCTGATGGCCATTACTGGGTCTGCTTGATGGACGAGAAGAAAATCGTGGAACTCTCGCCCGACGGCAATCTGCTTCGCGAAATTCCCGTGGAAGGATTTCCTCATGCTGCGATCAAACTCCCGGATGGCAACTTACTCGTTACGCTCGGAGAAACGGGAAAGGTTATCGAACTCGACAAAGATCTGAAAATTGTTTGGGAACTCGGCCAAAACGAGGCGCCAGGCAACCCGTTGCGTCTCCCCGCCGGATGCCAGCGTTTGCCCAATGGAAACACGATCATCTGCAACTATCTACCGGGTGATTTTATGGGCAAACAACCGCAGGCATTTGAAGTGACCCGCGACAAAAAAGTCGTCTGGGAATTCACCGACCACGCGCATTTCAAGACGATGAACCAGATCTATATCCTCGACCAACCCGCGCGGGGAAAGAAGGGCAAGTTGCTGCGCTGAAACCGAACTCAAAGAAACCCCTTGAAAACTGCTGATAATAAAAACAAGCCGGCGGTGATGCGCCGGGCTTTTGCGCTGCGGCTAAAACCGAGGTCTCTGGCCAAGTATAAGCATTATCACGACAACATCTGGCCTGAACTGGTCCGCGAGATCGAGGCCTGCGGGATCG
>JBDSIW010000084.1:0-2854 GCA_039917795.1 Verrucomicrobiota bacterium
AGTCGAGAGTCGAAAGGCTGGCCAACAAATCAAAGCTCAAGGTCAGAGAGAGCGACAGGGGTAGTAAAGATGCGGTAGAATTTCTGGCGCGGCCACTCGACCTTCGGCGCGCGACTACTTCCGCGCCATTTTCTTGCGGGCCGCGTCGAGAATCTGGCGCTCACGATCAGTCAGGCTGTGAATCCCCTGAGCGGAAATTTTATCCAGGATCGGATCGACTTCCTGGCTGATGAATTGCGCGGGTGGCAGATCTTCAACGGGAGCCGGAGCGCTTTTCGCGCGGCGCCAGGTGGGACGCTTTGCTGAATTTGCTTTTACCAATTCGCGCACTGAAGGCGTTCGACGAAATGGCCGCCATTCCGATAATGAGTTTTGCGACAACACAAAGAAACGAACAAAGGCGATGCCAGCCAGCATTCCGCCAAGATGGGCGGCGTGAGCAACGTTGTCGTTCGGCACAAGAATTCCAAACACAGCAAGGCCAGCGGAAATCCAGAGAAGAACTTTAGCGGGCATGGAAATTGGGATGATAAAAAACAGCAGCAACGTGAGTCGTTGCTCGGGAAACATGGTCGCGAAGGCGGCGATCAATCCCATGCCACCGGCCGAGGCACCGACCACCGAGCCTCCAAGGTGGGACGGGAACCAATAGGCTCCGGCCATCTGTAGCAGCCCGCCGATAATTCCGCTTGCAAAATAAAGCGTGAAGAAACGCTTCTTGCCGAGAGAATCCTCCAGCGCCCGGCCAAAGAAATAAATGGCGACGGAGTTCAGCAGAAGGTGCCAAACCCCAGCGTGCATGAATTGAAATGTTGCCAATTGCCAGATGTAACCGTGCCGCAATCCACCGAGGCTCAGCGTAAATGGGCTGTAGGCGATGTATTGGTCAATGGACTGATGCAAAGAAACCCGATGAAATTCCTGCAGGATAAATGCGCCTAAGTTGAAAAGCAGCAGAGAAATCGCCGCCGACCAACGATAGCCCGAAGTCGGGGTGCGCATGTAAGATCGATCGTCCAGCATTGTCACAGAACCTAATCGGCAGACGGGTCTTTTTCAATAAGCAACTGCCGGACTTGTTGATGCGGATAATTACGACCGATTCAGCCTGTTCTCCACGCTCGTTCTTGTCTAAAATCTGTTTCATGCCGGACCCAAACGCACTGATCATTCGCGCCGCCGAAATCTCCAGTGCGACAACATTAATTGATTTCAACTGTAGGCTCGTGCAGGAAACCGAGCATCTCGAGTTGGACCGGTCCATCGTCGCCCGCGGCGTGGAAAATCTGCTGAACCACCCGGCGCGCGGATTTTATCTTTTGGCGGAGCAGGATGGGCAAGTTGCAGGATCGCTCATGGTCACGTTTGAGTGGAGTGATTGGCGGGACGCAAACTTCTGGTGGATTCAAAGTGTTTACGTCCGCGTGGAATTCCGACGTCGAGGCGTGTACCGGAAACTTTTCGAACAGGTCTGCAAGCTGGCCCGCGAATCCAATGCGTGCGGCATTCGATTGTATGTGGAAAAGGAAAATTTCGTCGCCCAAAAGACCTACACGCAACTTGGGATGAACGAGAGCCACTACAAAATTTTTGAAATGGAATTAGCCTGCGGGACGAGGCGCGTGCCTGAGAATTTGGATAATTCGTAGCAGCTGCGGTAACGAGGCGGAAATCTCCAGCGAAATCGTTAAACAGCAGCCTCCAATTGGTAGCTACAAATTCCGACCTGCTCTAGACTTTTTTCGTCAGGCTAACTCCAAGCTTGAGCAATTTCTGCGCGTCCACCTCGCTCTTACCTTCGGCGTAAATTCTCAGAATGGGTTCCGTCCCGGAACCGCGCAGCATGAGCCATGAGCCATCGTTGCTGATGAATTTCACGCCATCATAGCTCTTCACTTCGGCCAGCGGCGAACCAACCAGTTTGGCGGGCGGATTCGATTTGCAAAATTCCATGAGCGCGGCGCGTTTCTCCAGAGGGAAATGCGCATCGATGCGCGCGTAACGATGCGGCCCAAATTGCTTCTCAAGTTCCTTGAGGAGTTGATTGACCGATTTCTTTTCCGTCGCCAGCAGTTCCAGCAAAAGCAATCCGGCGGCGATGCCGTCGCGCTCGGGAATGTGACCTGGAAATCCAATTCCGCCGCTCTCCTCGAAACCGAGCAGCACATTGGGTTTCATCAACTCTGTGCAGATGTATTTGAAGCCGACGCTGGTCTCGACCAGTTCCAAATCGTAATGCGCACACATTTTGTCCACCATCGACGTGGTGGTGAGCGCTTTGATCACCCGGCCTTTGCGCTTCCGGTTCACGACGTAATGATGCAGCAGCAGGCAAATCAACTGGTGCGTCGTGAGATAATTTCCGCGCCCGTCCATGCCGCCAACGCGGTCAGCGTCGCCATCGGTCACGAGGCAAATGTCGTGCGGATGTTTTTTCAGGTAGACTGCGCTCATCGCATAATTTTTCTCGATCGGTTCCGGATTAATGCCGCCAAAATTCGGGTCGTGCTCCCCATTAAGCGTGGTAACGCGACAGGACGTTCCCGCGAGTAATTCATCGAAGCAACCCGCGCCGACGCCAAACAGCGCCTCATGGGCAAAGCGCAATTTGGATTTCGCGATGAGGTTGAAATTCACAAGCTTTTTCACGGCGGCGTAATGCGCCGGGCGAATATTTTTCACGACGATCTTCCGGGCCTTTGTGGCCTCCGCCAAACCGACGGAGCGCACGGGGTTTTTATCCAGCATTTTCTCGACGGCCTGGCAGAGGGCGGAATCGGCCGACCCGCCATAGTGCGCCTTGAGCTTGAATCCATTGAACGCTGGCGGATTGTGGCTCGCGGTGATCATCACG
>JBDSIW010000085.1:0-7850 GCA_039917795.1 Verrucomicrobiota bacterium
CTGACGGACAGGGAACAATTTTATCCAACTTCTATTGGAATTATCCTTGGGCATTCGTTTGCTTTAGTATCGTTTTGATTCTGCTTCTCGCGGCGTCGCATCGGAAGAAATCCGCAGCCTGTTACGAATCAGTTGTTCAATGCGGATATTGGTTGCTAACGATTTGGTTCGGTGGAGCTTTAATTGCGAATGAAATCTCTTTTACGCCTTGGTTTAGCTTAAGTGGAGAACACTTTTGAGTATGAAATTCGAACTTTTAGCCAAAGCCAAGTCCCTCGGATTTTCTGACCGCCAGATCGCTCATCTCACCGGCTCCACCGAAGACGCCATCCGCGCGGAGCGCAAGAAAATCGGACTCGTTCCAAGTTATCGCCTGGTCGATACCTGCGCCGCAGAATTCGAAGCCTACACACCTTATTTTTATTCCACCTACGATTGCGGCGACGACGAAACCAAACCGTCCGATCGCAAGAAAGTCATGATTCTTGGCGGTGGCCCAAACCGCATCGGGCAAGGGATTGAATTCGATTATTGCTGTGTTCATGCCGCGTTTGCGTTGAAGGAAGATGGCTTTGAAACGTTGATGGTGAATTCCAATCCGGAAACCGTTTCCACCGATTACGACACGAGCGATAAACTCTATTTCGAACCGCTCACCCTGGAAGACGTCCTTCACATTTACGAACGCGAGAAATGCTGGGGCGCGATTGCGCAATTCGGCGGGCAGACTCCGCTCAATCTTGCGCTCGCGCTGCAAAAGAACGGCGTGAACATCATCGGCACTTCGCCGCAAAGCATCGAAATCGCAGAAGACCGAAAGCTGTTCGCCGCGATGCTCGACAAGTTAAAGATTCCGCAGCCGCCCAATGGTTTGGCCACGAACGAGGCGGAAGCGCTCGTCATTTCCAAACGACTGACCTACCCGGTGCTGGTGCGACCGAGCTTCGTGCTCGGCGGACGCGCCATGCAAATCGTTTATTCCGACAGCGAACTTTCGCACTACATGCGGTTTGCTGTCGAAGCGTCGCCCGAGCGCCCGGTGCTGGTGGACAAATTTCTCGAAGACGCGACGGAAGTGGATGTCGATTGCATAACGGACGTCGGGAGGTTTAAAAATTCTGCCGATGGCACGATCGTCGTGGGCGGAATGTTGGAGCACATTGAATTCGCCGGTGTTCACTCCGGAGACGCCGCGATGGTTTTGCCGCCGCACACTCTTTCAGAAAAAGTCATCAACACGATTCGCGAATACACCCACGCCATGGCGCGCGAGTTGAAAGTTATCGGGTTGATGAACGTGCAATACGCGGTGAAGGGCGACACGGTTTACGTCCTTGAGGTCAACCCGCGAGCCTCCCGCACCGTCCCGTTCGTGAGCAAGACGATTGGCGTTCCACTCGCAAAATTGGCCGCAAAAGTCATGGCGGGAAAATCGTTGAAGGAACTCGGCTTCACCGAAGAAGTCTGGACGAAATATTGGGCTGTGAAAGAGTCGGTCTTTCCGTTCAACAAGTTCCATGGCCAGGACATTTTGCTCTCGCCCGAGATGCGTTCGACCGGCGAAGTCATGGGCCTCGACGCGGATTTGGGAATCGCCTACGCGAAGTCTCAGATGGCCGCAAACGCTCCCTTGCCGACGGGCGGGCGCGTGTTCATCAGCGTGAGCGACTCGCACAAAAAGGAGGTGGCGACGGTCGCGAAACAATTTGCCGATCTCGGATTCGAATTAATTTCCACGAGCGGCACCGCAACGGTCCTGGAAAAAGCCGGCTTAAAAGTTCAACGCATCTACAAGCTCTCCGAAGGCAGGCCCAACGCGGTCGATCTTTTGAAGAATCGCGAAATCCAGCTCGTCATCAACACGCCCGCTGGCCAATCGCCGCGCGCCGATGAAGTGAAAATCCGCACCACCGCCGTTTACACTAATACGCCCATCATGACGACGCTCAGTGGCGCAAAGGCTGCCGCGCTTGGCATCGCCGCGCTCAAGAAAAGCGGTTACTCGGTGAAAACGGTTCAGGAATATCACTGAACCCTTGCTCGCGCTGCGGTCGTGCAGAAACAAATCGCCTGGAGCCATTTTGAAGGTAATGATAGTTCCTTCAAAATTTGTGATTTTGCATCGATCCATTTTCCTTTTGCTATTCATTGCGCTCGGAACCATCCGCGCCGCGGAATCCGGATTTGAGAAAAAAGTCCGACCTGTTCTTGAAACGTATTGCTTTAATTGCCACGGCGAAAAGAAAACCAAGGGGGATGTGAATCTGAGCATTTTTCCCGACGGCGCATCCGTCCAGCAAAATCCAAAAGTCTGGCTGAAAGTGTTGAGTCAATTGCGCGATGGTGTGATGCCGCCCGAAGGAAAAACCCAGCCTGCTCCAGCGGAGCGCGAGCGGGTGGTGCAATGGATCGAGCAAACGTTTGATAATCTGGACCAGGTTGCTCGCGATCCGGGCCAGAAGGTGATCCATCGTCTCAACCGGCTGGAATATAAGAACACGATTCGCGACCTGCTCGACGTGAAAACAAAGGCGGCGGAGAAATTTCCGGCCGACGCCGGTGGCGGCGGTGGTTTCGACAACAACGCGGACACGCTTTTTATTCCGCCTCTTCTAATGGAGCGATACCTGTCGGCGGCGGACGAGATTCTCGCGCAGGTCGAGCCCGGGAAAATATTTCCAATTCGGCCCGGTTTTTTTTTGAGTGATCGTTCGGCCGCCCGCAAAAATCTGGCGGAGTTCGTGACACGCGCGTTTCGTCGTCCCGCCTTAAAGGAAGACCTCGATCCGCTGCTAGGGCTGATTGAGCAGAGTCGGCGAGCGGGCGAGACGTTTGATGGTTCTCTCCAACTCGCGGCCAAAGCTATTTTGGTTTCACCCGATTTCCTTTTTCGCGTGGAGACCCGGCGCGGGGGCAATGAGCCTTATCCGTTGAACGATTACGAACTAGCCACGCGCCTTTCATATTTCCTCTGGTCATCAATGCCCGATGGCGAGTTGTTCAAATTAGCTGCGGAAAAAAAATTACAGCAGCCCAAAATCTTTGAGGCGCAGGTGCGGCGCATGTTGCAAAGCTCCAAAGCGCAGGCGCTCGCCGAAAACTTCACCGGCCAGTGGCTTGGCGTCCGTCGCTTGGAGGCCAGCGTGCAGCCTGATCCGGGACTTTTCCCGAGTTACACTCCATCCTTGCGGGCGGCGATGCAGGAAGAGCCACGCGATTTTTTTCTCTCGTTGCTCCGCGACGAATCGAGTCTTTTGAAATTGCTCGATTCGGATTTCACCTTCGCCAATGAAGAGCTCGGAAAACATTATGGCCTCACCAATGTCATTGGCACGGAGATGCGGCGGGTGTCGCTGAATGACGCCAATCGCGGTGGCGTTCTGGGCATGGCAGGCGTCCTCACGCTCACGTCGTACCCGCAACGCACCAGCCCCGTGTTGCGGGGGCGCTGGGTGCTCGACGAAGTTTTCGGCACCCCGCCTCCGCCGCCTCCACCGTTGGTCGCCAGCCTGCCGCAGGACGACAAACCACGCGAAGGATTGACGTTGCGTCAGCGGTTGGAGACCCACCGGTCCAAGTCTGAATGTGTGGCGTGCCATCAGCGCATGGACCCACTCGGGTTTGGGCTGGAAAATTTTGACGCGATCGGGCGCTGGCGCACGAAGATCGCGGATGCTCCCGTAGATGCGAATGGAGTGCTGACGACCGGTGAAAAATTTCAAGGCCCGGCTGAGTTGAAAAAAATTCTGCTGACCAGGAAAGATCTTTTTGTGCGCAATTTTACGGAGCGAATGCTGGCCTACGCACTCGGGCGCGGACTGGAATTTTACGATCGGCCCACGGTGAAAAGGATCACCACGGCGCTGGCGGGCGATGATTATCGAAGCTCGACGTTGATTATGGAAATTGCTAAAAGTTATCCATTCCAATTCCGGCGTGACCCCAAAACGGAAGCCAAACCATGAATAAAAAGAACTGGCAGATTTCGCGGCGCACCATGTTGAAAGGCGTTGGAGCCATGTTGGGTTTGCCCCTGCTTGACGCGATGGCGCCTTTCCGTGCGCTGGCCGGCTCGAATGCGGCGGTGGGAAAATTCCCGGTGCGCATGGCTGTTCTTTACATGGCGAACGGCGTCAATCCCCACCAGTGGATGCCCACTGGGACCGGACGTCAGTTTGAGCTTTCACCGATTCTCTCGCCGCTCGCGAAATTGAAAGATGAGATCCTTGTGCTCTCGGAATTGTGGAACGCGGCGGCAGACACGGGCGACGGACACTACGTGAAGACCGGAGGATTTCTCACCGGCACAACCATCACGCGCACGACCGGAAGCAACCTTTGCAGCGGCGGTGTTTCGATGGATCAATTCGCTGCGCGGAAAATTGGCAATCTTACTTTGCTGCCCTCGCTGGAACTTGGGATCGAACCCACCAACACGTTCGTCGATACCAATGTTGGTTTCACCACGCTTTACGGCGGGCACATTTCCTGGAACACGCCGACGACTCCGGTGGCGAAGGAGATTAACCCGCAACTCGCCTTCGATCGTCTCTTCCGCTCCAACAGCGGCAACCCCGGCGCAAATGCAGCCAGCAATCAAAGTGTGCTCGATCTGGTACTCGCGGATGCCTCGCGTCTCCAACGAAAAGTGGGCAAAGCGGATCAGGTCAAGCTGGAGGAATATTTGGAATCGGTCCGGGCCGTTGAAAAAAGAATCGAGTTTGACGCGAAGCGAAAAGCGGAAGAAGCCAACACGGATCTCTTGGTGATCAGGGAAATTGATCGTCTCGGCGGACGCATCAAGGATTACTACGCCGACCCGGCCAAGGTGAGCGAGCGCCAAAGTAATCATACCGAACATGTGCGGTTGATGCTCGATTTGATGGTGCTGGCTTTCTGGAGTGACTCGACGCGCATCAGCAGTTTTATGTTTGGCAACGCCGTCAGCGCGAAAAACTTTTCTTTCCTCGAAGGTGTGGGCGGCAGTCACCACGAGCTTTCCCATCACCAGAATGATGCGAGCAAACTGGAGCAATACAAACGGATCAACACCTGGCACCTCACGCAGTTCGCCTACATGCTGGAAAAAATGAAATCGATCCGCGAGGGCGAAAGCACGTTGCTGGACAATTCGATGCTCCTTCTCGGCGCAGGCATGAGAGATGGCAATGCGCACAATCCCAGAAATCTTCCCATCGTGCTCGCGGGAAAAGGCGGCGGAACTCTCGTGACCGGACGGCACCTCGTTTACGAAAAGGGAACGCCCCTGTGCAATTTGTACCGCTCCATGCTCACCCGTGTCGGTGCGCCGACGGAAAAATTCGCCGACAGCACGGGCGAACTTACCGGCCTCGCTGATGCGGAGTTTTCGGGCGTGCGCGTCTGAGTAAATTTCCGCTGACTAGAGCGGTTTCAATAAAACTGTGGCCGGGTTCAGAAAGGGTGCGGGAAAATTCCGCGAGTTTTTGGATTGCGGCGACCTCTGCCTCTTTTCCACCGCCAGGCGGAGGAGGCCAAGCGGCAGAGGGTTGCCGCAGTCCAAGACGCTGGCACGCCGTTCGTCCGCTCCAAACCTTCGCGGCGGCTACTGAATTTTTGAAACGGCTCTAAATTCAGAAGGAGTCCCGCTTGACGTTGGATGGCGCATCGCGGAAGCTCCCCGCGCGTTGCGATCAACAGCAACGCCAAACTTGAACTATGCTATTACGATCCTTTCTGACAGTGGCGGTGGCTCTTTGTCTTTTGGGCTGCAACAAAACGACGCCAACCAGCGACAATGCAAATGTCATCACCAATGCGCCCGCGCCCGCCGGGGGTCAAACCAATGAAATGAAAACAACGGCGAGCGGACTCAAGTATCAGGTCCTGAAACAGGGTTCTGGCACGGTTTCTCCGAAAGCCAGCGACGTGGTGAAAGTGCATTACCACGGCACGTTGCTTAACGGCACCGTGTTCGACAGTTCCGTGGAGCGCGGAGAACCGATCAGTTTCCCATTGAACGGGGTTATTCCCGGTTGGACCGAGGGACTCCAACTCATGAAGGTGGGAGACAAATTTAAGTTCGAGATTCCTCCCCAATTGGCCTATGGCGCATCCAGCCCCAGCCCGAAAATCCCGGCGAACAGCACGCTGGTTTTCGAGGTGGAACTTCTCGGCATCCAGTAGGGGAACGGGCGCTGCCTCAACGAAAAATTTTCGTGGGCTTGAATTGGTGGCGTCGATTGGATTTAGTGGCAGGGCGCAATGACTTCGGAAGCCGTCCAACTTTTGCCCCTGCTGAAACAATTTTTCGGCTTCACTTCATTTCGTCCGCTCCAGGAAGAAATCATTCGCGATTCGCTCGCGGGCCAAGATGTCTTTGCGCTCCTCCCGACGGGCGGCGGCAAATCGATCTGCTTTCAGATACCGGCGTTGATGTTTGACGGGATAACGATCGTCATTTCGCCGCTGATCGCATTGATGAAAGATCAGGTTGATGCGATGCAAGCCAGCGGTGTCGCGGCCACATTTTTAAATTCCTCTCTCAATGCGAATGACGCGCGCTCCCGTCTGCGCGGCTTGCACAATGGCGAATTTCGTTTGCTCTACGTCGCGCCGGAGCGGCTGATGCTTTCCGGTTTTCTCGAAGATCTTAAAAATTGGAAGGTCAACCTCATCGCGGTGGACGAAGCGCATTGCATCAGCGAATGGGGCCACGATTTTCGCCCGGAATATCGTCAACTCGCCGAACTGCGCGACCATTTTCCAAACATTCCGCTCATGGCGCTCACGGCCACGGCGACGGAGCGGGTGCGCGAAGACATCGTCAAACATTTGCGATTGCGCGGCGCGTCTGGCTCGGCGGAATCTCGTCCAACCATTTACGTCGCGAGTTTCAACCGGCCCAATTTGATCTATCGCGTCCTGGCGAAAAACAAGGCTTACGAACAAACGCTGGCCTTCGTGCGCGAACGTCCGCAGGAGAGCGGAATCATTTATTGCCAGAGCCGGAAAACTTCCGAGATGGTGGCCGACCGTTTGAATGCGGACGGCGTGAAAGCAAAACCATACCACGCTGGTCTCGAACAAAAAGATCGCGCGGCGAATCAGGAATTATTTCTGCGCGATGAAGTCCGCGTGATCTGCGCGACGATTGCTTTCGGCATGGGCATCAACAAATCGAATGTGCGGTTTGTCATTCATTACGATTTGCCCAAAAATATCGAAGGCTATTATCAGGAAACCGGACGAGCGGGCCGCGACGGTTTGCCGAGCGAATGTGTTTTGCTTTTCAGCGCGGGCGATGTGGTGAAGCAAATGCAATTCATCGACGAAAAAAGTGCGCAGGAACAAAAAATCGCGCGCGCACAATTGCAGCAAATGGTGCATTACGCAGAATGCGCGGTTTGTCGCCGTGCGGAATTGCTGCGCTATTTTGGGGAAACGTTCGGAACGCCGAACTCCCATTTGGCAACGACCCTAGATGGACATCAAGCTGCCGATCAGGAGATCGGCGCTCCGAACTGCGGCGGTTGCGATAATTGTCTTTCGCCTCGCGCCACTTTTGATGGCACGCTCGCCGCGCAAAAATTTCTTTCGTGTGTTTATCGTATTCGTGAAAAAAGCGGATTTGGTGTGGGGATGAATCACGTCGTCGAAGTTTTGACGGGAGCCGACACAGAAAAGATTCGGCGATGGAGTCACGAAAAGCTTTCCACTTACGGCATCGGCAAGGAACACACGCGTCAGGAATGGGGCGCGATTGGCCGCGAACTGGTGCGGCTCGGATTTTTGCGGCAAACGACGGAAAAATTCAGCGTGCTCGAACTGACGGAGGAAGGCCGTGCGGTTCTGTCGAAACGCAAATCTGT
>JBDSIW010000086.1:0-3019 GCA_039917795.1 Verrucomicrobiota bacterium
GGACGCAATACGCCGGTTGAACTGGAGTATTGGCAAGTTGAGAAAGCGTAAGAATTAATTTTATGGCAAAGAAAGTTACAGGACAAATCAAGCTTCAGATTCCCGCTGGATCCGCAAATCCAGCTCCGCCCGTCGGCCCCGCTCTGGGTCAGCAAGGGGTGAACATCATGGCGTTTTGCAAAGAATTCAACGCCGCCACCAAAGACCAGGCGGGAATGATCATTCCGGTGGTGATTACTGTCTATCAGGACAAATCATTTACCTTCATCACGAAGTCTCCGCCCGCCGCGATTCTGTTGAAGAAGGCCGCTGGCATTGCTTCCGGATCAAAAACGCCGAACAAAGAAAAAGTCGGCAAAGTAACACGCAAGCAAGTTCTGGATATCGTTAGGTTGAAGATGAAAGATCTCAACACGACGAACGAGGAGGCCGCTTTCCGATTGGTCTCAGGGACGGCACGCAGCATGGGCATCGACGTTCAAGGATGATTTAACCTCAACCGCGGGAGAGCTCATTACTCGTTTGCACCGCACAAAACAAAATGACGAAACAAGGAAGCAAAAGATACACGAAGGCGCTCGAACTGGTGGATAAAAGCAAATATTATTCGCTGAAGTCAGCTGTGGAAGTATTGAACAAATTTCCGAAGGCGAAGTTCAACGAAACCGTTGAGGTTGCCTTTAAACTGGGAATCGATCCAAAGCAATCCGATCAGATGGTTCGTGGAACAGTCCCGCTTCCGCACGGCTCGGGAAAAACGGTCCGCGTTTTAGTTTTTGCCCGCCCTGGAAACTCGGCGGACGCAGCGAAATCAGCCGGCGCGGAATATGTCGGCTACGAAGATTTAATCAAAAAGTGCGTCGAAGGCTGGAATGACTTTGATATCGCGATTGCCACCCCGGAAGCGATGATTGAAGTGCGCAAGCTCGGGAAAGTTCTCGGACCCCGTGGCTTGATGCCTAATCCGAAGACTGGAACGGTCACCGACGACACCGCGAAGGCCGTCAAAGAATTCAAGGCGGGTCGCGTTGAATTCAAAATTGATAAGGCGGGCAACGTGCATGTGCCAATCGGAAAGGTAAGTTTCAAGCCTGCCGAGATTGCAGACAATGCGCGGGCTGTTATCGAAGCGGTGGCTAAGGCCAAACCTTCGAGCGCGAAGGGAACCTTCATCACCAGTTGCACCTTATCGGCCACCATGAGCCCGGCGGTGCGGGTCGATATTCGGGAATTTTTGGCAGCGGCAGCTTAATTTTTTAAAGGAGATTTATGCGTACGGAAAAGCAATTTATCAGCAAGGAATATGTCGGCCGCTTGAACGCCTCGCCGTTTTTTGTGGTCGTCGATTACACCGGATTAAAAGTTGGCCCCATGACAGAGTTGCGGAAGCGCTTGAGTAAAGCCGGCGCGGAGATTCACGTGGTCAAGAATTCGATTTTTAAATTGGCTGCGAAAGAAGTGGGCGTGCCTGAACTCGGGATTCTCGCCGGCCAATTGGCGGTCGTGACCGGGCAGAAGGATGTTTCCGCGGCCTCCAAGGTGATCAAGACGTTCAGCTCTGAGTTCGAGAAGCCCAAAATCAAGTTTGGTTTTTTGAATAATCAGCGCCTTGAAATGAAGGACATCGTGGCGTTGGCGGATTTGCCATCGATCGAGGTTCTGCGCGGCAAGCTTTTGGGTACTTTCCAAGCGCCAGCGACGAAGCTGGTGGCTTTGTTGAACACGCCCGCGACACAGCTCGCTCGTGTCTTGCAAGCGAAAGCTTCAAAGAGCGAATAGATTTTTCAATTTCGTCTTCGTTCCAAGCCGGTCGGAGATGGATTAACACAATAACAACAAAGTAAATCGTCGGTTTGCTGGCGTGTGAACTGAAACCATCCGCAGCCGCGGGTAGCGACGAGACTGAAAGGCAAGCAGTATTATGGCTGATCTGGCAACATTGGTGGAACAACTCGGCAAGCTCACGGTGATTGAAACCGCTGACTTGGTAAAACAACTTGAGACCGCTTGGGGCGTGACCGCAGCGGCTCCCGTGGCGGCCGCGGCTGCCGGTGGCGCAGCAGGTGGCGCAGCGGCTCCTGCTGAGGCGAAAGACACGTTCGACGTCATCCTCGTTTCGGCTCCGGCTGATAAGAAAATCGCCGCGATCAAAGCGGTGCGCGAAATCAAAGCGGGCCTTGGGCTGGCCGAAGCGAAAGCGCTTGTTGAAGGTGCGCCCAAACCCGTTTTGGAAGGCGCGAACAAAGCTGACTCCGATAACGCGAAGAAGAAGCTGGAAGAAGCTGGCGCGAAGGTCGAAGTCAAATAAGGTCTGTTGTATTCAGGCCGGAGAGAAAATCCCCGGCCTGAATCATCGTCCCCTAAAATTTATCCATACCGATTTCGTTTTCGTAAAATAAAGTGCAGTGGTTGCGGCGAGTTTTCTGCTGAATGCGGAAGGCTTGCCTTGTGTCGTTTATACAATAACCGTTCGGCAAGGTTGCTGGACACTGATTAGAGGTCCAAAATGCCATCCAAAGTAACTGAAAGAATTAACTTCGGGAAAATCAAAGAGGTCATCGCTCCGCCTAACCTCATTGAACTGCAAACCAATTCCTATCGCGATTTCTTGCAGGAAAGCACTGCGCCGCGCTCACGCAAAAACAGCGGACTCCAAGCGGTGTTCACGGAAGTTTTTCCGATCGAAAGTTACGACGGTAAATGCGTTCTCGATTTTCACAGCTATGACATTGGCGAGCCGAAAAACGATTGGCTCGAATGTTTGCGCGAAGGCATTACCTACGGCGCGCCATTGCATGTCACATTTTTGTTGAAGGAAGAAAAAGGGACGAAGGAAGAAAAAGTTTTCATGGGTGAATTGCCTCTGATGACTCCGCAAGGAACTTTCGTCATCAACGGCGCAGAACGCGTCATCGTCAGCCAATTGCATCGCTCGCCTGGTTTGGCTTTTGAAGCGACGCAACATCCGAACGGCAAGACTCTTCATTCATTCCGCATCATTCCAGATCGCGGTTCCTGG
>JBDSIW010000087.1:0-3843 GCA_039917795.1 Verrucomicrobiota bacterium
TCGATGGATTCGATGAAGCTGATGCCTTCCGGATTGTAGGGACGCAAGACCACCGCAAGCCGGTCCGTGTCCGAAGCGTTGGCCGAGACGCGAATCACGCAGTGCGGATGCTGGTCGATCAATTGCATTTCGATTTCGGTGGAAATGCTCCAGCCGTTTTCTGCGATGTGATTGCGGACGCGTAATTGGCCCTTGGTTTCGATCGCCTGCTCGATCTGGTCCAGTTTGGAAGGAATCAAGCGGCGCGGTTTTTCTCCCAACAACCAAAAGTCCAGCGACCAGCCATCAAAATGCGGCGTGACCAGACCGCGCGGATCGACAATGGGATAATAAGGCACGTCCGGCAGGCCGACAGCAGTCCAGTTGCGATGCGTGAGGTTGATGTGGCTGAAGGAAAAGGCGCGAGGGATAAACGAATGGTCGGACGGATTGAACTGGCGCTCGACCCAGTACGGCCAGACCCAATCGAGATTGTTTTGGATGGCTTTGGTGTTGATCAGCCCGCGCGCGTGGAAAAGAAAACCGGCGCGCAACAATTCAATCGGCTCTGACACCTCGGACGGTTGCGCGAACATGCGCAATTTTGACAGGAAACGAATGGGATCGAGAAAGCCATAGGCCCGCGCCGTTCGCGCCGCGAAAAACCGCCATGGAATCCATTTCAAAAGCATGCCGGACTCCATTTCAACAAGCAAAAGCGCCGAGCCAAATAGGCGATTTGCCGCTTTCGCCACGCGGCCTTCGGCTGAGATGAAAATTATTCCAAAAGAAAATTAACGGAGGGAAAACCCGCCGAAGCTTTTCACACCGCGGCCAGGCACTCAAATAAAGCTGTAGCCTTTGGGCGGGTCGTTCTATTTGAAGGCGCTGTTTACTACCATGCCTTCCATCGGCGCGATGGGTTTCACATCCAGCAGCCATAGTGCGGTGGCCGCCGTATCGCAGGTGCCAACTGGCGCAGTGATTTCAAATCCTTTTTTGACCCCTTTGCCCCACGCAATCCATGGAATGTGCATGTCTTCCGGTTCCCCTTTGCTGTGGCCTTTGTCGTGACCTCCATGGTCCGCGCTGATGATGATGACGCTTTCCCTGGCGATGCCCGCCTTGCGAATCGCTTTCATCACCACACCCAGTGCCACGTCCACGTCGGCGAAGGCATTCCTTTGCTCGGGCGAGCCCCAGCCTGAAACGTGGCCGATCGTATCCGCATCGGTAAAATGAATGAAGGTGAGTCCTGGTTTATTCTTGAGGATGTAACTCGCCGCTTCGTCAGCGACAAATTTTGCAAACACGTTGCCCTCCTTTTTTTTCACCTCGCCGCCGCTATCGCTCTTGGAAATCACCACTTCCTCGCGCCGGTTCATGTTGAACTCGTCCACCGTCCCCGGCTGAAGCAGGTGACGAAATTTTTCCTTGCCGACAAACATCGCCGTGGAAAAACCCTCTTGTTTGGCCGCGCCGAAAATGGTGGGCACCGTCACAATGCCATTGCTCGGCGTCCAATTGTTCCAGCTGATTTTGTGCCGGGCCATGCCAACGCCGGTCAGCATCGAGGTGTGCGCGGGAAGGGTGAGGCTCGGCGTGATCGTATTTGCCGCCCAGGTGTGCGCGCCTTGCTTGACCAGTTTCTTCAGCACCGGCATTTCGCTGCGCAATATTTCGTCGGGCTTGCCGCCATCGATGCTGATGATAAATACGTGTTTGGCGCGCGGCGCGGCGAAGGCGGGCGCGGCGGCAAATGGAATCGCAATCAGAAGGAGAATCCGGCAAACAAAATTAAGCATCATGGTATTTTATTTTCGCTGAGGGCACCGGCCCGGGGCAAGGAAATTGAAAATCGGTTCCAAAGAAAGCTTCCTGCCAACACCGCAAAAGAACGCCGATTTCCTGAAACATTCCCATGACTCGCGCGTCTGATTCCAATTCATGACTCAACCCACCAATGCCGCGTGTCCGGTTTCTTCAAGAGGGTCGCGTTTTTTTCGAGGCGTGCTGGCAATCCTTTTTGTCGCGGCAGGCATCCTGCATTTTCTCAAACCGCAATCCTACTTGAAGATCATGCCTGCGTTTTTTCCCGCCCCGCTCGCGCTCGTTTATCTCAGCGGCGCTTTCGAAATCCTGGGCGGCATTGGGATTTTAGTGCCGCGTCTTCGCCGATGGACGGGCATCGGTTTGATCGCACTGTTGATCGCGGTATTCCCGGCGAACGTGGAAATGCTCTGGCAGAATTTGCGCAAGGAAGGGCTTTCGTTATTCTCGTGGCTGCTGATTTTTCGCCTGCCACTCCAACTCGTTTTGATCTGGATTGTCCACCGACTGACTGGAAAAAGGCGGCCGTGAAGCCAGTTGACCAGCCAGATTCCGGGATCGGCGCGGAGGGCGGGAACTTCGGCAACTTAAAACCTTCGGCATTCCCCATCCATCAAGCGCAAGGCCTCATCGATGATCTCGTCTTTCAAATCGAGCACGGGCCGAAGGCGAATGGACCGTTCGCCACACCGCACTACGAGCAGGCCCAACTCAAACGCGCCATTCCAGAATTGGTCGCGCATTTCTCTGGTCGGTAAATCAAACGCCAGCATCAAGCCGCGTCCTCGAACCGCACTGATGATGGAACCGTGCTTCTTCGCCATCAACCCCAGGCCCGCCTTGAATCGATCGCCTTTCACACGCGCATTCTCGACCAATCCCTCTTGCTCGATGATCCGCAGATAATGGGTGGAGCGAACGTAATCCGTGAAATTTCCGCCGAACGTGGAATTGATGCGGCTCGGCAAACGAAACACGTTATCCCTCACTTCGTCGAGCCGAGGACCCGCCACGATGCCGCAAACCTGCGCCTTTTTTCCAAAGCACAAAATATCGGGCAACACACCGAAATGTTCGCAACACCAATTTTTCCCAGTGATGCCCATCCCGACTTGCACTTCGTCAAAAATAAGGAGGATGTCGCTCTCGTCGCAAATTTTTCGCAAAGTTTGAAACCATTCCTTGCGGAAATGAATGTCGCCACCTTCGCCTTGCGCCGGCTCGATGATGATCGCGGCAATATCAATTCCTTTTTTGGCGATAAATTCGCGGATTTGCGTCTCGGATTTTTTTTCTGCGTCGGCAACAGCTTTCGTGTGTTCGGGTTCGGGCAGGGAAAAATTAATTCCCGGCGCGCTCACTCGCGGCCACGGAAATTTTGCGAACAATTCAACCTTGCGCGGATCGGTGTTGGTCAGGCTCATCGTGTAACCACTGCGACCATGAAACGCGTTTTCGAAATGCAGGATTTCCGTGCCGCGTTCGCCGCGACCGGCTGCAATATTTTTGCGAACTTTCCAATCCATTGCAGCTTTGAGCGCGTTCTCCACGGCAGCCGCGCCCCCTTCGATGAAAAAATATCTCTCGAGCGGCGGCAAACCCATCACGCGCGCGAACGTGTCCACAAAAGTTGCATATTGCGTCGAATACATGTCGGCGTTCGCAACTTTGATTTTCGCAGCGCGCAGCAAATCCGCTTCAACTTCCGGTTTGTCGAAGTGCGGATGGTTGTAGCCAATCGGTTGCGACGCGTAGAAACTGTAGAGATCAATATACGAACGTCCGCTTGCTGCATCAACGAGGCGCGAGCCGCGACTTTTTTCCAAAGCACAAAATATCGGGCAACACACCGAAATGTTCGCAACACCAATTTTTCCCAGTGATGCCCATCCCGACTTGCACTTCGTCAAAAATAAGCACGCTAAGTTCTAATAACTAAACGCGGTCACAGCTTCGGAGAGCCATTTATCTTGAACGAATCTTTTGCCCTACCTACGTTTAAGACGATTTTATGGAGGCTTTGGAAAAAATTTA
>JBDSIW010000088.1:0-3054 GCA_039917795.1 Verrucomicrobiota bacterium
TTCACGAGCAGATCCGCGCAATCGCCCAGGGCCGCCGCGAGGTCGAATCCTTCAATGCTCCGGCCCGAGCCGCGCCACGAATCCGCCTCGCCGCCCAGGATAATAGTAGGACGATAAAATTCATGGAGCACACGCGACGCGACGATGCCGACGACGCCGATGTGCCAAAGCAATTGTCCCTCGACGATCACAAAATCGTTCTCAGGATTGAAGCGGGCGCGAACCGCCCCGATGACTTCAACAGAAATATTGCGCTCGATTTCCTGCCGTTGGCGGTTGCGCGCGTCGAGCGATTCAGCAATGGCTTGCGCTTCCTTCGAGTCGCGCGAAAGGAGAAGGCGCAGCGCTTCTTCGGCGTTTTCGAGCCGGCCGGCCGCGTTGAGACGGGGAGCGAGTTGAAATCCGACTTCGTAACAACCGAGAATTCCCTGCGCTTGCGCGACATCGCGGAGCGCAACAATTCCCAGGCGCTTCGATGTGTTGAGATATTCCAGACCGATTTTGGTCAGGATGCGGTTTTCGCCGGTGAGCGGGACGAGGTCGGCAATTGTGCCGAGGGCGACGAGGTCCAGCAGCGGGCGAAGGTCGAAGGCGTGTGCCTGAGGCCAGCCGAGTTCGCGTCCACGTTTGACCAGGGCGTGAGCGAGTTTAAAGGCGAGTCCGGCGGAACAGAGTTCGCGAAAGGTAGCACGGGAATCCTCCTTGCAGGGGGGGAGACATCCTTCCTCCACGAGACTGGAAGCCTCCGAACTTGCAGGCAGGATTCCCACGCTAAGCTTGAGGTGCGGATTCACCAGCGCCACAGCGGGCGGAAGCAACTCGGAACATTGATGATGGTCGAGCACGATCACATCGGTCCCCTGCTCTTTTAGCCACGCGATGGATGCGACGGCAGTCGAGCCGCAATCGACGGCAAGAAGGAGCTTCACGGGAAATTTTTTCCGGCAGTTTTCCACGCCTTCCTGGGTCAAGCCGTATCCTTCATCGAGCCGATGAGGGAGATAGAAATCCACATTCCAGCCCAGCGCGGTCAGCACTTCAATCAAGAGCGCGGTGGAGGTCACGCCATCGACGTCGTAATCGCCAAAGATGACCAGCGGTTCGGCCTTCTCGCGCGCCACCAGCAATCGCTCGACGGCAGCGTCCATGTTGGGCAGGAGGAACGGGTCGGCCAAAAACTTCAAGCGCGGCTCGAGAAACCGGCTGATGGTTTCCGGTTCGCTGAGGTGCCGGTTGAGCAAACATTGGGCGAGCAAAGGAGAAACCTTGCAGCTTTCGGCGAGGTGCGCCGCGAGTGCGGGCTGGGGTGGCGCTGTGGACCAGCGGAATTTCATGCGGACGTCCTGCCCTGCGTGCGGCGCGTGGCGATGATGGATAAAAGAACGGACAGGACAATGATGGCTGCGACGATCACCAGCGACGTCACGGTGGGGATCTGGATATCCCATTTGGCGACGAGCATTTTGCCACCGATGAAAACGAGCACGATGGAAAGTCCCACTTTCAAGTAGCGGAAGTAGCCAATCGCGTTGGCCAAAACAAAATAGAGCGAACGCAGCCCGAGAATCGCGAACACATTCGAGGTGAAAACCAGGAATGGATTCTGGGTGACCGCGAAAATGGCGTGAATGGAGTCCACCGCGAAAACCAAATCCGTGGTCTCGACCATGAGCAGGACGAGGGCGAGCGGCGTCAGGGCCCTGCGCCCGTTGAGATGCGTTAAAAATTTCTGCCCTTCAAAATCCGTGACGACGGGGAAAAGCTTGCGGGCGGCGCGGATCACCCAGTTTTTTTCCGGGTGGACTCCATCCTCGTCGGAGAAAATCATTTTAATCCCGGTGATAACCAGGAACGCGCCCAGGACGTAGAGCATCCAGTGGAAGCGTCCGATCAAAGCAGAGCCCACCCCAATCATGACGCCACGCATGAACAGCGCGCCGAGAATTCCCCAGAACAAAACGCGGTGCTGGAAGAGGAGCGGGACACGAAAATAGGAAAAGATCAGCGCAATGACGAACACGTTGTCCATCGAGAGGGAAAGTTCGATGATATAACCGGTGACGAATTCAAGTGATTCCTCCTTGCTTCGCCAATGATAGAGCGTGGCGGCGAAAAGCATCGCGACCGAAAACCAGACAAAAGTCCAAAGGAGCGCTTCCTTGAATTGAACCACGTGAGCGTCGCGATGAAACACACCGAGGTCCAACGACAGGAAAATCAGAATAAGGCCGACGAAACCACCCCAGTGCCAGGGAGTGATTTCAGTGAGCGCAAGCATGACCTCTTAGTTCTTTATCCTAATCGCAAACTGATTCTTAATCACTTTGCCTTGGCTGATTAAGGGTTTGATCTGGAGAAAAAATTCAAGAGTGCCTACGGACGCAAAGGCTGAGGCCGGGCGCTCACCGTGTTCTCGACCATCACCTTCGACCCGAGATCGGGCCGTTCACCTTTGTGCCACCAGAGGACAATCGTGCTGGCGATGTAAATACTGGAATAGGTTCCGGTGATGATCCCAACCAGGAAGGTGAAGGCAAAATCGTTGATCACGCGGCCGCCGAAAATATAGAGCGACAGGGTCGCCAGAAATACCGTTCCCGAAGTTATGAGCGTTCGACTCAGGGTCTGGTTGAGGGCCTTGTTGATTACTTCGCGCAACGTGCCGCGCATTCCCAGTTTCAGATCTTCGCGAATCCGGTCGAAGATCACGACCGTGTCGTTGATCGAGAAACCGATGATGGTCAGGACGGCGGCGACCATGGGCGCGTTGAGCTCGCGACCCGTCAAAAAGAACCAGCCCAGCGTCATCAGGACGTCGTGGATGATCGCGACGACCGCGCCGACCGCGAAGGAGAATTCATAGCGAAAGGCCACGTAGATCAGAATACCGAAGAGCGCCAAAAGGATGGCGTAAACGGCGGACGTTTGAATTTCCTGACCGACAGTCGGACCGACTTTGTCCAAGGCGATGCGGGAAAACTTTGCAGCAGGGAAATCTTTTTCCAATGCTTGCTCCACTTTATTGCCGGTGTCGAAAGCCGTCGCGACGCGAAG
>JBDSIW010000089.1:0-3271 GCA_039917795.1 Verrucomicrobiota bacterium
ACGAGCCTGTCACCTTCACCGCGTTGGTCGAATCGGTCCGTTCCTCAGCGCTTCCCAGGGAGGTGAACGAAACGAACAGGGCCGCCGCTAGACCCAGCGCGGAGATTCGGATTGATCCTGTTGAAGCAGCAAACATTTCGGAGCGCTATTTATCGTTCATTGTTTTCAAACCGTCAACCCGAACTTAATAACAATCGACCCCGCGCGAGGCGAACCGTTCAATCAACGGGGTTACTCGATTCACGATGTTGATTCACGATTGCAGTGATGCACTCGCTCCGGTAAGTTGCTCGTCCGATGACATTGACCGAGAAAATTTTGGCGCGCGCCGCAGGGAAACCTCGAGTGGAATCCGGCGACAATATTTGGGTGAATGCGGATGTTCTGATGACCCACGACGTTTGCGGGCCGGGGACGATTGGTGTTTTCAAGCGCGAATTCGGCAAAAGCGCCAAGGTCTGGGACAAAAATAAAGTCGTCATCATTCCTGACCACTACATTTTCACCGCCGATTCCAAATCCAATCGCAACGTTGATATTTTGCGCGACTTCGTGAGGGAACAAGGGCTTCCCTATTTCTACGACGTGATTGATGATCCGAACGGCCACTGGGTTTTTGATTCGACCAAAGGTTTGCTGAACAAGCAATACGGCTCGAATTACGCTGGCGTTTGCCACACCGCGCTTCCGCAAAAGGGCCACACCCGTCCGGGGGAAATCCTGTTTGGCACCGACTCTCACACCTGCATGGCGGGCGCGTTCAACGAATTCGCTACGGGGATTGGCAATACCGATGCTGGTTTCGTCATGGGTACCGGGAAATTGCTGATCAAAGTTCCGGAGACAATGCATTTCCGCCTCGAAGGAAAACTGCAACCGGGCGTCATGGCCAAGGATATTATTTTGCACTGCATCGGCGAGATCGGTTTCGACGGCGCGACCTACCGCGCCATGCAATTCGATGGCTCGGCCATTCCACACCTGACCATGGACGATCGTATGACGATTGCGAACATGGCCATCGAAGCCGGCGGAAAGAACGGGATTTTTGAATTCAACGACCAAACGAAGGCGTTCGTGGATTACCGCTGCAAGTTGAATGGAACCAAGGCGACTTATGAACCGGTCGAGCGCGACCGCGACGAAAAATTCGTTTACGAAAAGGTTGTGGATCTTTCCATGCTAGAACCCACGGTCGCGTGTCATCCCGATCCCGGTCAGCGCAAGACGGCGAAGGAACTTTCCGACGTAAAATTGGATCGGGCCTATGTCGGTTCCTGCACCGGTGGAAAGACCAGCGATTTTCTGGAGTTCGCGCGCATTCTGCGCGGCAAGCGTGTGGTCATCGACACATTTGGCGTGCCTGCCACGCCGGAAATTGTTCACGACCTGCAGACCGCGCGATGGGGCGAGAAAACCATCTGGCAAATTCTGGTCGATGCTGGCGTGCAGATGACTGAAAACGCCGGTTGCGCCGCGTGCCTGGGCGGGCCGGTCGATACCTTTGGCCGAATGAATTCTCCGATGAAATGCATCAGCGCCACGAACCGGAATTTTCCCGGGCGAATGGGCCACAAGGAATCGCAAGTGTTTCTCGCTTCGCCCAGCACCGTCGCGGCGAGCGCGCTCACCGGAAAAATCACGGATCCCCGGGAATATTTGAGTTGAGCGAAAATCGATTCTGCCAAAGGCGCAAAGAAAATTCTTTGCGTCTTTTTTTCTCCAAATTTTTCAAACGCTGCGAGGGAATCCAATTCTCACGATCCAAAACTCCCACCCTCCGGCCAGCGAGACACCTAGGTGATCGAATTCGCAAATTCCGAAGGAATAGCGGAATTGGCAGAGGTTTTCGGGCGCGCCATTCTGAGTGCTCCCTGAAAGATCCTGCCCGGCGCACGTTTGAAATCATCTGGTGCAATTGGCTTTCTGTTTCGTCGAAACACTCTCGATCCCATCAAGCGCGAAATTGGGACGCGCCCGCCTTCTTTTCAAGGCTTATAGGTCGAATTGGCCTTTCTCCCTCGCCAACGCCACCGTCGCAAACCAATTGACCGTCAATGGCACCTTTGATCCGAACGAGACTCCCACTTTTACCGTGACGGGCAGCGGGAAAATCGCGATCAACGCCAACGGAAAACTTCTTGTCAAGGCCTCCACCTTCGCTGGCCAGGGCTGACGCATCTTAATTGGTGAGGAGATGTTTGAGGAAAAGAGGGTCAATGGCGGCGCGCATGAGTTTGCCTTTGATGCTGCGTTTGCACTTTTTGTCGCGGCGCAAAAGGTTGACGGCCAGCCGTCGCATCGCCGCCAGGTTTTCCGCCGCCTGGGCGGTGCGGGCGCGGCTTTGGTCTTCGCCAAAGACCACGTCAAGAACCCAGTGCAGTTGGTTTTCAATGCTCCAGTGCCCGCGCACGGCGCGGGCAAATTGATCCACATCGTTGGGCAAACTGCTCAGGTAGTAGCGGCGTTGGATGCTGCGTTGGCCGTTGATTTCACGAACGGATTCCACCAACCCGACGCTGCGCAACCCTTCCCAGTTTGGCCGGTCGGCAAACCACTCGATCTGTTCGCTCTGCCAGTAGCGGCGGGTCTCAACACGTCCGTGGCCTTTCTCAACGGTTTCTTGGCGCACCAGATGCGGGGCCCGGCGTTCCACGGCTTCATCCAAAAATAATTTGATCTCGGCAAAAGCGGTGCCTTGATTGCCTTTGAGCGCCAGAACGTATTGGGCATCGGCTTCGATGATTTCTTTGGCGATGTTTTTCTGGCAGTGCATGGCATCTGCCGTGACGATGCAGCCGGAAAGTTCCAGGACCCGGAGAAGTTCCGGCACCGCCGTGATCTCGTTGCTTTTGTCCGCCACTTTTCGTTGGCCCAAAAGCAATCCGCTTTCCGTGGCCCAGGCGCTGACAATGGTGCGGAAGCTTTCTCCCTGGTTGAGCGCCCGGCGCAGGCTCTTGCCGTCCAGGGCGACCACTTCGCCTCCCAGAGCCACCCGCACGCTTTGTGTCCAGCGGGAAAGCGCATCGGCCAGTTGATTGTGATCCAGAGCCTGGAACACACGGTTGAACGTGTCGTGACTGGGGGCATCGTTGCTCAGGGTCAGAAAAGTTTTGAGCCAGTCCAGACGCACCTGGGCAAACTCTTCCATATCATAAAAACTTTCTCCACCCACCAGGATTGTGCAGAGCGCAATGGCCAGAATATCCGTCAGTTCGTGATCTTTGCTCCGGTCCAGCCGTGGATCGGGAACCTCCCCAAGAATGGTAAT
>JBDSIW010000090.1:0-2855 GCA_039917795.1 Verrucomicrobiota bacterium
GTAACTCTCATTACCTGCGGCGCTGGTTCACTTTGGGGATTGATCGAGGGAATTTTGATCATTGCCGGAACCACCATCACGACGGATGCATCCGGCCGGCCGCTGAAGGATTGAACATCGATGTTCAAATTCATTCATCCGCCGCGCAACCGCTCCGAAGCGTGGCGCTGCGCGATGATCAATCAATTGGCCTGCCCCGGGCTAGGCACAATCATTGCCGGTCAAAAAATCGGATTCGCCCAGGCTGGTGTCATGCTGGTGGGATTTTTTCTCTTCACTGGTTATTTGTGCTGGTTCATTTTTCATCAATTGAACCTTCTTTTCGACATGGGCGCGGGCGGGCAGCAATTTGACCAAACCCGATTTGAACATTGGTGGATCGGCGCCGTTGGCCTGGGCCTTTGTTTGATCGCCTGGATTTGGTCGCTCGCGTCCAGCATCGAGCTCGTCCGGCGCTCGCCTGAAAATGCGCCACCCGCCCACCTCCCGCCCAGGATTTATTGAGAAAGTGTCGGGTGCCCATTGTTACAGGGCAAAGCGATTTCGTGCTGGCAGCATTTCAACCATGAACAACGGGTCACAGGAAAAGGAAACGCTCCACGCGCAAGGTTATTTTAAGAGGGAATTCGGTTACGCTCCGACCCACACCGTGCGCGCGCCCGGGCGGCTCGAGCTTCTTGGCAATCACACCGATTACAACCAGGGTCTCGTTTTGTCGCTCGCCGTGGACAAGTTCATTTTCATCGCCTCGTCACCGCGAAGCGACGGCTACGTTGAACTGGCCTCGAGCGCGTTTTCGGGAAAAGAAAAATTTTCCATCAGCGAACTGACGAAGAATCCAATCTCGCCCTGGGTCAATTACGTGAAAGGCGTTCTGCAACAACTCCGCAAACACGGCGTCCATTTCGGAGGATTCGACGCCGCCATCCACGGCACTGTTCCAATGGGCGCGGGGATGAGCAGTTCGGCGGCACTCGAGGTCGCCGTCGCCCTGACCGTGCGGCAGCTTTATCCGTTCACTCTGACCGAAACCGGCGCGACCGTTCCGCCGAAGCGCGACGCCAGGGGAAAATTGCGTGACCTTCGGCTCGACGAGAAATTGCCCATCGCCAATCTGTGCCAGCGGGCGGAGAACCAATTCGTCGGAGTGCAGAGTGGGATTCTCGACCCGCTCTCCTCACTCTTCGGCAAGGGCTTTCACGCTTTGGAAATCGATTGCCAGCAATTGAGCGTCGATCCTGTGCCGATGATGGGCGAAATAGCGATTCTGGTTTGCGATTCCGGCGTCAAACACGCGCTCGTCGGCGGCGAATACAACGAGTTGCGCCAAATGTGCGAGAGCGCCGCGGAAAAAATCGGCGTGAAAGCCTTGCGCGCCGTCGATTCCAAAATGCTGACGGAAAATAAATCGAAGTTGACGGAGCGCGAATATCAATGCGTCTTTCATGTGGTGGCTGAAATTCAGCGCGTCATTGCCGGCGCGCAAGCGTTGCGCGTCGATGATTTTGCGCAATTCGGCCAATACATGTTTCAGAGCCACGAAAGCTCGCGCGATTATCTTGGCAACAGCACGAAGGAATTGGACCTCCTCGTGGAAATCGCGCGACAACATCCAGCAAGACTCGGCGCGCGCCTGACTGGCGGTGGTTTCGGTGGCGCGACAATTAATCTGGTGAAGCGCCACGCCGTCGAAGGATTCGGCCGGCACATGACGGCTGAATACGAAAAACAAACCGGCCACAAAATCACGCCACTGCTTTGCCAGATCGTGGATGGGGCCGGGTAATCGGGTCGGCGGCCGAAGTTCAAATTGGAACATTTCCACGTTGATGCCCCTCGAATCTCCGTATCCAAAAATCATCCAAACGCCGAGAACGATTATCTCCGCCCTGCCGCCTTTGCCGATTCCAATGGCACGCTCCGACCGCTAAAATGATGCGGCTGGACAAGGGGAAAATGAAGTTTTACGGTCTGAACCATGAATCGAGATAGGCTGCAAACCCCGCCGCCGATTACTGGTTAGGCCTATTTGCCATGACCCGCGTTCTATTGATATTGTCCGCCGCCTGTCTCTGGACGGTAGGCTGCACAAAAACACCCGTGATGAATCTTGATTTGCGACTTTCAGATGAGACGCGCCGCTCGATTACTTCGGAGATTTCGTGGCTTCGAGACTCTGGAAAGACTGTCATCATCGAAGAGCCACGTTCGAAAAAGTTCGTTCAGTTTGGTTGGAAGACGCTGATGGTTGATTTGCCAAGCCAGACTCTTTCAGGTGATGAGATGCAGCGGGCAGAGAGTGTCATGTCTCGCTTCGGTGTTCCTAAGAAGACGTATCCAATCGGCACGCCACAAGACACCGTCCTTCAGACGAGCTTTCAAAAGCACTTCGGAGATGATAGTGAAACCGCAGTGAGAGTTACGGAGGCCGTCTTCCGAGAGATTTATCTTTTCCCGTCAGATGTGCATCTTAAGTTTACACGAGTTGAATAGGCCTCATAAGAAACTAGGCGTTTAAGTCGTTGAGGCGCATGTCAGTTTATAGCCGAGGGTGGCGGCGGTTTGTTCGAGGCGGTGGAGCTTTTTCTTCTTCAGTTTTTCTTCGGCAGCCGTCCACACCGTGGGGTCGTAGGGCTGGTTGAACTTGATCACGTGCCAGAGAAATGCACTCCAGTTTAAAAATGCCGCCAAAACCTTTTTCATTTTATTTGGCTGCTTTCTTCTTTGTGGGTTTCGTTTTCGCAGTCTTCTTTGCTGCTCTCGCTTCCGCGTTTCCCGCGAATACTTTCTCGATTCGGCGGATATAAACGTCCACGGGCAGGCTCGCGACCAACTTTCCGATCACTTCCAGCGGC
>JBDSIW010000091.1:0-4348 GCA_039917795.1 Verrucomicrobiota bacterium
AGAAGATTCATATATTTTTTTGAAAATGCTTGCTGACTTACTCAACCGTGTTGGCGAAGCGGATTCAACAGGGACATTGCCTGTTTATAAGGTCAGTGATTTTAGGTCGAGGCTCGTAACAAAATCGGGTTGCGTCGGAGTTCAATGGCGGCTTAGGAAAATATAGAATTTCTTCCACCGAGCGTTCCATGTTTCAGTTCAACCGATCATGAAATGGATTCAAGTTGCCATCTTCCTAAACGTCGCCGCGCTCGGCCTTTTTTCAGCCTGCAAGAGTCCTTCACCCGCCGCTGGATTGCGTCTGAATCAAATTCAAGTGATCGGAACGCATAACTCGTATCATCTTCGGGGCCACGAATCGCTCCTCGCTTTGATCGCAAAAGAAAATCCCAAGGCACGGGACGAACTCAATTATGAGCACCGCCCGTTGCCGGAACAACTTGAGATGGGCATCCGGCAAATAGAACTGGATTGTCATGCGGATCCCAATGGTGGCCTCTACGCGAAGCCGCTTGGGATTGAACGCGTCCTTCACGCGGGCCTGGCTCCTTTGCCGCCTTACGATCCCGAGGGCCGGATGCGTCTGCCCGGAATTAAAGTGATGCACATGCCGGACATCGACTTCGCAAGTTCTGCATTGACCCTGATTGACGCCTTGCGCCAGGTCAGAGCCTGGTCTTTGAATCATCCGCGCCATGTGCCGATATTTATTCTGCTGGAATTAAAAGAAGACGCTTCGCTTCCCGAATCCGCTCGACCTGTCTTGTTTGAAAAGGCGCAATTGAGCGACGTTGAGAGTGAAATTCTCTCGGTGTTTCCCGCCGACTCCATTTTGAAGCCAGACGATATTAGGGGCAATGGGGCGAGCCTGCCCGAGGCCTTGCGGCGATCAGGTTGGCCGCTTCTGGATTCGATCCGAGGTCGGGTGATGTTCGGGTTGGACGACGAAGGGTCGATTCGCGACCGCTACCTGGAAGGGCACCCGGCTCTGCAAGGACGGCTGATTTTTGTCAGTGTTCCACCGGCAAATCCCGCCGCCGCCTGGATGAAGCGCAACGATCCGATTGGAGGCTTTGAAGAGATTCAGAAACTCGTCACCGCTGGTTTTTTAGTGAGAACTCGGGCGGATTCTGACACAGCCGAAGCGCGGGCCAACGATTCTAGAAAACGGGAACGGGCACTGGCGAGCGGCGCGCAATTTGTGAGCACCGATTATCCCGATGCGGATCGGCGGCTTTCGTCCTACTCTGTGCAGCTGCCAAAACATGCGGTGGCGCGTATGAACCCTGTCTCCCGAGCCAATGCTAAAATAGGGGATGTTGAGTAACCCGGGCGCCTTAAGGAGAACATGAGAGACATAAAAATCTTTTGCCCGAAATGCCGGTGGATTCCAGAGACGCCAGACCGGTGGATATGCGAAGCCGCCTGCGGTTGCAGATGGAACACGTTTGAAACATGCGGGGTCTGTCCTCAATGCGGCAGGAATTGGGAAAACACTTAGTGTCTCGTTTGCCAGATTCACTCTCGCCACGCCGATTGGTACCACGAGCTTATTCCCGATGAGAAACGTGAAGAAGAAGTTTACGCCAACCCCGTGTAAACGCTGCCTTCGTCACGAGAAAACCATTTTGCCCGACGCGGGTGTGGAAGAGGTCAAGAATACCGTTGCTCGCAGAAAGAATTTTTTCGTGTGCCGCCGGCTCGGCTTGCAACTCATCCCGGCAATTCGAGGCGGCGAGAGTGTGGGATTGACAAGCCGAATCACGGTTACGGAGAATATTTTCGAGAACGGACTCAGGTTTAATAGCTTGGAAAAATTATTTCAAATATCTTTAAAAACCTCTTGCACGGTCAAAACTCACTGCTATATTCCGCGTCCCGTTCCGCCAGTGGTGGCGAACGGCAGCGATTTCAGCGTGACCGATAACTGACAGCCCGACTGGGCGCAGGATTGATGGCCAACGCACTCCAAGCTGTAATTTGGATTTTTGATTTTTATGCCAGTAAAGAGCTTTAGACCATTAACGCCATCGACGCGCTATATTACCATAGCGTCGTTCGAGGACATTACGAAGACGCATCCGGAGAAGAGCTTGATTGAGATCAAGAAGAAAACCGGCGGTCGCAATCATTATGGTCGCGTCACGAGTCGCGGTTGGGGCGGCGGTCATAAACAATTTCATCGCATCGTCGATTTCAAACGCAACAAGCACGGCATTGAAGCCGATGTGATCGCAATCGAATACGATCCCCTTCGCACCGCGCGCCTGGCTTTGTTGCAATATAAAGATGGCGAGAAGACTTATATTGTTGCCCCGGTCGGCCTTACTGTTGGAAAGAAGCTGATGAGCGGCCCGACGGCTCCTCCTGAAGTTGGAAACAGTCTCCCGCTTAGCGCAATTCCGGTTGGCCTGCCGATTCACAATATTGAAATTACGCCCGGTCGCGGCGCTCAAATGGTTCGGACGGCGGGCGGCGCGGCAACGTTGATGTCCCGTGACGAAGGCTACGCGCAGATCAAATTGCCTTCCGGTGAAATTCGCCGCGTGAACGAAAATTGTTACGCGACGCTCGGCCAGGTCGGCAATGCCGAGCACGAAAATGTGGTTCTCGGAAAAGCGGGTCGTAGTCGCCATCGCGGCATTCATCCTTTGAGCCGAGCTGTGGCGAAGAACCCTGTTGACCATCCGATGGGTGGCGGTGCAGGTAAGACTTCCGGCGGTGGCCATCCGGTTACTCCCTGGGGCGTGATCACGAAGGGTTATCGCACGCGCAACAAACGCAAATACTCCAACAAATTTATTCTCGTGCGCCGTGATGGCCGTCCGATGAAACACAAATAATTTATGGGTCGTTCGATTAAAAAAGGTCCGTTTATCGAAGCTTCGCTGATGGATAAAATCCAAAAGGCGAAAATCGCCAATCAAAAGTCACCGATCAAAACCTGGTCGCGGCGTTCGATGATTACTCCTGAATTCGTGGGGCTGACTTTCAATGTCCACAACGGCAAAATTTTCAATCCGGTTTTCGTCACCGAAAACATGGTTGGCCACAAGCTGGGTGAATTTGCCTTAACCCGCACCTTCAAGAAACACGGCGCGCACACAGCGAAAGCGGAAGCCAAATAGCATTATGCAAGTTCAAGCGATCACCAAAAACGTGCGGATGTCCGCCCAAAAAATGCGCGAAGTCGTTCGCCAGATTCAAGGGCTCCCAGCCTTGGAAGCGCAATCCATTCTGAAATTTGTGTCGCGCAAATCGGCGCGGGTCGTAGCGAAGACGTTGAATTCTGCAATTTCGAACGCAGAAAATAACAACGGCGCGAAATTAGAGAATCTCCGAGTCAAGGAAGCGGTTGCGGGACAGGCCACGACGATGAAGCGTTTTACTCCGAAGGCGCGCGGATCAGCCGGACCGATTCTTAAGCGGAACTGTCACGTCAAGATTGTGGTATCCGACGAATAATTTTTTATGGGCCAAAAAGTAAATCCAATCGGTTTCCGGGTTGCCGTCAACAAGGACTGGCGTTCAAAGTGGTACGCCGACAAAAAAGATTTCGGCAAGCTGCTGAATGAAGACCGCCAGATCCGCGACATTTTAAAGAAGAAACTCGAGACCGCTTCGGTTCCGAGAATCCAGATCGAGCGCGCAGCCACCCGTTGCCGCATTACCATTTTTACCGCGCGCCCCGGTGTGGTGATTGGCCGCAAAGGCGCTGAAATCGACAAGCTCAAGGAAGAATTGAGCAAGATGACCGGCAAGGAAGTTTACGTGGACATTCAGGAAATCAAGCAGCCTGAGATCGATGCGCAATTGGTCGCGGAGAACGTCGCTCTCCAGATGGAGCGCCGCGTTTCTTTTCGCCGCGCCATGAAGAAGTCCGTTCAGACCGCGATGGATTTCGGCGCTGAGGGCATCAAGATTCGCTGTGCTGGCCGCCTTGGTGGTGCCGAGCTCGCCCGGGTTGAGCAATATTTGCAAGGCCGTGTTCCGCTCCACACGCTGCGCGCAAATATTGATTACGGATTCGCCGAAGCAAACACGATGTACGGAAAACTTGGGGTGAAGTGCTGGATTTGCAAAGGCGACACCAAAGTTGAGAAGAAAGAAATGAAACCAGAAGCTGCACCGGTCGCTGCTTAAGAATTTTTACAGGATTTTTTGTTATGCCAATGATGCCCGCAAGAGTGAAGTACCGCAAAATGCACCGCGGCAGCCGCGCCGGAATGGCAATGAGCGGCAACACGGTGGCTTTTGGCGAATACGGATTGCAATCCATCGAGCGTTGCTGGCTGGACACGAAGCAGATTGAGGCAGCGCGCGTGGCGGTGACCCGTTACATGAAACG
>JBDSIW010000092.1:0-7306 GCA_039917795.1 Verrucomicrobiota bacterium
TGGTTCGCCCTGATTTTCACAGCGAGCGCGGCCGTCTTGTTTGTCATTTCCTATTTTTTGCTCTCCGCTTCCATTGAGCGAAAGGACCGTGAAATCGTGCAGGACCGCGCGCGCCAATACGCGGCAATCTACCAGGCGTCCGGAGTGACGGGTTTGCAAGCGTGGATCAATCGCAACGAGGGCAACCCGAATCAAAAATTATTTGTCCGGATTGTCAGCCAGCTCAACGTGGTGCTTTTCATTTCCGCGCCAGGTGATTGGGTGGAGCTCGACCCGGGCGCGCTCCGGTTTGGTATCCAGCGCGGGTGGGTCCGCATTCCGAAAGACGCGGAACGCGACCTGACGATTGCCTCGGTGGCTTTGTTCGACGGGTCGATGCTGCAAGTGGGCCGGGTAGCCAACAGCCGCGAGGTTTTTCTGGAACCGTTCCGCCGCATTTTTCTTCTCGCGGCGATCCCGCTGATTTTTTTGGCGTTCGCGGGTGGGGCCGCCTTCGCCTACCGCTCGACAAAACCAGTCCGCCAGGTCGTCGCCACCGCCCGATCCATCATTGAAACCGGCAACCTGAGCGAGCGCGTATTGGTCGATAAATCCGGCGACGAACTGGAAGAATTGGCGGCGCTGTTCAACCGGCTGCTGGAAAAGAATCAATCCCTGATTCGCGGGATGCGTGACTCGCTCGACAACGTCGCGCACGATCTCCGGACGCCGCTGGCCCGGTTGCGCGGCACGGCAGAAATGGCGTTGCGCGAACCGGCCAATGAAACCATCGCGAGCGAAGCCCTCGCGGATTGCGTCGAGGAATCCGACCGTGTCCTGACCATGATCAAAACGCTGCTCGACGTCGCGGAAGCGGAGGCCGGGGTGATGAAATTGAATCGGGAAAAAGTGAACCTCTCACTCCTGCTCCGGGAAGTGGCCGAGCTCTACGAAATTGTGGCTGAGGAAAAAAAGATTCAGATTCATCTGAACCTTCCAGAAACTTGCGAGGCAAACGTCGATGGGACGCGCATACGCCAGGTTTTCGCCAACCTCCTCGACAACGCTTTGAAATACACGAACGATGAGGGCGCGGTCACGATTGATGCGAAAGCGGACGAAAGGGCGGCGCTCATCACGATACGCGATACGGGCATTGGCATTCCGTTCGAGGAACAAAACAAGATCTGGGAACGTTTGTATCGAGGAGATAAAAGCCGAACGCAACGCGGACTCGGGTTGGGGCTGAGCTTGGTCAAGGCAGTCGTGGAAGCCCATGAAGGTTCTGTAAATGTCCGGAGCGTGGAGGGAGCGGGATCGCAGTTTTCCGTTCGCTTGCCGAAAGTTTAGTCGGCCCACGGGCGAGACGGCTGGTCGAGAATCTCGGAGAAAAACATTTCCCGCATCCTGGAACGACGTAGTTTCCATTTGAAATGCGCCCGAACGATATTCAGCAGATTGGCGACGAACTCGCGATCCGGTGGGATGATGGAACCGAAACATTTGTCCGCCTGGAAACGCTGCGCCGCCATTGCCCTTGCGCGGGTTGCAAAGGCGAAGTGGATGTGATGGGCAACCTTTACAGGAGTCCCGAGAAACCGCTGACGGCCGCGGCGTTTCAATTACGGAATATCAGCATGGTAGGTGGTTATGCGATCCAGCCGACTTGGGGAGACGGACACGGCTCAGGTCTGTTTTCGTTCGATTATCTAAAGCACGTTGCCGAGGCATCGAGCGCTTAGCGGGTGAATAATTCAATCTTGAAGTTTGAACTTTAACCGGCCTATCCCACCGTCTGGTCTTCCAGCATTTCAATTGCATCCTCGGACGACCCGGCTCCTTTGCTCTCCATATAGCGCAGGAATTCGACAATTACTTTTCGCTGTGCGGCGGAAAACCGATTGACCCGGACGAGAAAATAATCACGGTGATCGAGATTGAATTCGAAATCAAAGCGGATGGCGTCCGGCAGAATATTGACCTTGTCGTCGTAAGAATCGAGCGAGGCCAGCATAAAGGTCGGCAAAAAATATTGAAAGGCTTCGGGCGTGAAAAGTGAAAGCGCGGTGTGATGATCACGCAAATCCTCCACGAGATGACCCTCCCAGGTTTTCGATTTAAAATAATCGGCGATTTCCTGGCAGGGACGGCAATGATACGGACAATGCGTAATGTTGCTGTCTCCAGGATACGGAACGTGGGCGAAGACGGATTTGATGGCTTCTTTTAGAGGCATAAAACTTCCCACAGTCAGCCACAGGGCAAGTCCCGGTGCAATGGAAAACGCCCCGCGCGCCGGGCAAAATTCTCATCCCACGCTGAATGCAACCCATCCTCCTTGACACTCCGGTAGCCGTCCCAAAAGCTTTGCCGATGAAAAACGAGAAGCTTCCAAAAATTTTGCTGGGGGCCTTCGTTTTTGCTCTCGCCATTTATCTCCCGGCGTTCGGATGGATGCAAAGCTGCCGCACTTCTAAAGGACCATGGAGTGTTGCTTTTTCAACCGACGCCTCAGGAGTTCCTGCTTTGCGCGTCGAACAACCCAAGCTGGGGGTGTCCAAAAAACTAATTTTCACGGACCAGAAAATTTTCCAAACCAATCTTGCGCAGACGTGGATTTTTGACGATCCGACCAAGACGAATGCGCCGTTCGGGGAAATTGTGTTTCAAGACCTGACGTTTTTGCCCGGAACGGTGACGTTCAATTTCTTCGGCCACGAAGTCGAATTGCTGCCGCGCGTCTTGATCATCGACAAGCAGGAATATCCTTGGAAAAACGCCGACTCCATATCCGTGTCAGGACCGGGAAAATATAAACCGCGGAAGCGAAAATAAACTTTCACGTCTCCCGAGTTGGGAAAGCGCTGCGGCCTTCAAAATTTCTTTCGAGAGAATCAGACGCCGCTATTTGTAGAGCAAAAACGGTTCGCGCCGCCTCGCGAAATCTTCCAGATCGCCTGCGTAAAGTTTTTTAATTTCTGAAAGCGGCTTGTCTTCCTTGATCGCGGCGAGAACTTTTTCGTTGATCAAAAGCCGGTCCATTTTCTTCAGGCCAAATTGCTCCGGGTACCAGCGGTTCAAGATTTTTGCGATGCTGATCCCGATATCCGCCACCTCGCAATGGTCGCGGTCAGTCAAAATAATATTCACCCCGGCGCAAGATTGATTCTTGAAAACACTATCGTTGGGAGTGAAGCGGACCGGCACAAAGCGCACTCCTTTCAGTCCAGCCTGGTTGAGTTCATACGCCAGTTTCAAATCGTGAATGTAAGGCGCACCCAAAACTTCAAACGGCGTGTCCGTTCCGCGTCCTACCGAAACAGACGTGGTTTCCAAAACTCCGACGCCCGCGTAAAGCGTCGCCTCCGTGAGATTTCGCATATTGGGCGAAAGGTTTCCCCACGGCTGCGCCGTCTCGTCGAACCATTGTCGGCGCGTCCAGCCTTCCATCGGGATGACGGTTAAGTCGGTATTCAACTTTCGTTCGGCCTTGAACATCCGGGCGAGTTCGCCAATCGTCATTCCGTATCGCAAAGGCAACGCGTGATACCCGACAAAACTGGTTTTCCCCGTCAGCATAGGTCCATCGACGACATCCCCGCGAATCGGATTAACGCGATCGAGGACGAAAAATTTCAAACCATTCTGCCCCGCCGCCTCCATCGTCAGGCCCATTGTGGAGATATAAGTATAGAACCGGCAACCGACGTCCTGAATATCGAAGACCAGCGCGTCAAGCCCGCGCACTTGCGCGACGGTGGGTGCGCGGTTTTTTCCGTAAAGACTGTAAACCGGCAAACCGGTTCGCTCATCGACGCTGTCCGCCACCGCCTCGTCCAGCAATCCATAAAGCCCATGCTCGGGTGCGAAGAGCGCCTTCAGTTGGACGTCGGGCGCGTTCATTAATAAGTCGATCGTCGGATAACGCATCCGATTTTTCCCCGTGTGATTCGTGATCAGGCCAACGCGCATGCCTTTTAAAGGACCAAAGTTTTGCTTCTCCAAAACGTCGATTCCATTGAGCACGCCCGGCACTTCGTTGTTGATCTCGTTCTTCGCCTCAGCCGACTTGCCCGCGATTCTCGGCCGCAACGCGTTGGGCACATAGCTGAAATCAAAATCTGTCACCGCTTCCGCAGCTAAAGTTCCCAACGATTTGTAGAGATCCACCACGCTGCCTTTTCCATCGGGATGAACCCGGTTCGAAAGAAAAATCCAAAAACTTTTGGAAAATGGATCAATCCAAAACGCATTTCCCGTGAAACCGGTATGCCCAAATGATCCCAGCGGAAATCGCTCGCCTCGCGGACGGCTGAAGTCCGAGTCGATGTCCCATCCCAGCCCCCGACGCATTGGGATGCCGGGTGGCGTTTGCACCGTCGTCATGAGCTGAATCGTCTCGGGCTTGAATATCCTCACTCCCTCGAGTTCGCCGTTGTTCAAAATCATCCGCGCGTAACGCGCGAGGTCCGCAGCGGTGGTGAAAATTCCCGCATGCCCCGCGACACCTCCCATGTAGCGCGCCGTTGGATCATGCACTACGCCACGCAACATTTTTCCGTCGCTTCGCTCCGTCGGCGCGATTCGGGGAATTTTTTCCTTTGAAGGAAGGTAGCCGGTATCCACCATTTTTAGCGGCTGATAAATTTCTTTGGCCACAAAATCGTTCAACTTCATTTTGCTGACGCGATGGACGATTTCGCCCACGAGAAACAAATTAATGTCGCTGTAAACCAACTTCTCCCCCGGCGGGTTGGCCAGTTTTTCTTCGGAGGCCAGGCGGATCGCGGCATCGTTACCCTCCCATTTGGTTTTCGTATCCACGTCGGGACGCAAACCTGACAGGTGCGTGAGCAACTGCTTGACGGTCACCTCTTCCTTGCCACCTCCTTTGAATTCGGGAATGTAAGTTGAAACGCGTTCTTCCAGCTTAACCTGGCCGCGTTCGACCAGGATCATTATGGCGGGCATGCCAGCCACGACCTTCGTCAGCGAGGCCGCGTCGAAAATCGTATCCCGAGTCATTTCTTCAAATCCGGGGTCCACCGCCCGATCGCCAAACGCTTTGTGATAAATATCGCCCTGGTGTTCCACCCAGATGACGGCGCCAGGCAATTTCTTCTCCGCAATCGCAGAATTGATCTGCGCGTCCATTCGACCCAGAACCGCGCGATCCATGGGGTCGGCCCGCAAAAAAGTCGCGGACAAAGTGCCTAGAAAAAAGATGACGACCGCGGACAGGCGAACAAAAAATTTGAGCATACAGGTTCGAAGTTCTACAGCGATTCGCCCGAAAAAGAAGAAAAAATCCGCTGGAGTTCGTCAGCCGGGCGGAATTTCCGAAAGTGGAAACTGCAATAACTCCGCTGCTTGCCGCATTCGCACATCTGTGGTGCAAAGCGGCCAATCCTGCAATTGATCACACGTCGCCAAGTGCAGAGCATCAAGCGATCGCAACGCCACTTTGGGACTGCATTGTTCCATGATTCGATTGGCTTTTTTGAAAATAGACATCTGAAATGACGCAAGATGGATTGTTTTCTGTTCAACCATCGTTTCAAACGAAGACCAGGCGCGATGACGTTCATCAGATGTGAGCAACCGCGCCTGTTGCTTCATTAATAGCGCGGAATAAACTTCTGTGAACGCCAGAACGGACGAAGAAATAGATTCTTCGTCCGTTAGCTCTACAAAAAAATCGCTGTCAGGCTCCGTCGCAAAGAGCTTCACCATTACGGAGCTATCCAGATACATACGATTTCAATAGCCGCTGTCACGCTCTTCGCGGATGACGTCTTCTGATCGTCTCGCACCTGCACGGATCGGAATCGAGCGCAATAATTCTCGATCCACCCGGAATGGTTTCCGCTGTTTTTCGATAGGGACCAACCTTGCCTTGGGCTCCCCGTCACTGGTGATAATGGTTTCCAAACCGCGCGCCGCCCGTTCTAAAAGGCTGGAAAGGCTGTCCTTGGCCGCGCGGACATTGATTGAAAGCGGCTCCCCCAAAACCGCAGCCTCCTTCAATACGCCTGCGTTGGTCGCCGGCTTGGCGGGCGGATATTTAGTCATTTTCCTTTTCACGCGCCCAATGTGGCCTCATGCGGCCTCATTGTCAATATTTTTTGTAGCCGATTTTTCTGCCGACAAGATGTCGGCAGCACGTTAAAACGTCCTCATGCGATTAAATTTAGCGGGCAAATGGGTTTTGATCACGGGGGCATCGAGTGGATTTGGTGCGGCGGCGGCACGGGCATTTGCAGTTGAAGGCGCGAAGATGTTGCTCGGGGCGCGGCGGGTGGATCGCTTGGAAAAAGTCGCGGATGAAGCAATGAAATCGGGTTCTCCGGAAGCGCATTTTCATCCGCTCGATGTTTCCAAAACGGCGAGTGTTAATTCCTTTTTGGATTGGGCGCGCGCAAAGATTGGCAATGCGCCGCTCGACATTTTAATTAACAACGCAGGCGGGGCGCACGGTGCCGATACGGTCGCAGAGGGCAAAGACGAAGATTGGGAAACGATGTTGCAGACAAACGTGCTGGGCGTTTTGCGGATGACGCGCGCCGCACTGCCTTTGATGCTCAACAATCCGGGCGGCTCAATTTTAAATATCGGCTCGTATGCGGCGCATTCGGTTTACGAAGGCGGGGCTGCGTATTGCGCAGCGAAAGCAGGCGAACTTCAAATCACGCGGACGTTGCGGCTGGAATTAAACGGAACTGGATTACGCGTCAGCTCGATCGATCCCGGGCTGGCGGAGACGGAATTTGCCCTCGTGCGTTTCAAAGGCGATGCCGCTCGTGCAAAGAAACTTTACGATGGTGTGAATCCGCTAACGGCTGTGGATGTCGCGGAGATTTTAGTTTGGGTGGCAAGCAGTCCTGCGCATATGAACATCGACGAGATGTTGATCAAGCCAGTTGACCAGGCGGCGATGCACAAAGTTTTCCGGCGCGTGGCGAAGTGATTTCTGTCAGTTGAACATCGAGAACACCATCAACACAAAAGTTTTCAATTGATCGATCCACCAACGCTGCACGCCGAGCCCGCTGAAAATCCAAATTGTCGCGGCGAGGGCGATGTAGGGTCCGTATGGAAGGCGGCTTGACCACTCCTTGCGTCCCGCGAGGATTAATGCAATTCCAACGAATGCGCCGATCATTGAACTCACCATGAGCGAGAACATCACGGCGTGCCATCCGAGGAACGCGCCAATGGCTGCCATGAATTTGACGTCCCCAAAACCCATCGCCTCGCGGGGCAAAACGATTTCGCTGGTCGTGGCTTCGAGGTAAGGAGTTTCCTCGGTCTTAAATTTTTCGTCGCC
>JBDSIW010000093.1:0-11469 GCA_039917795.1 Verrucomicrobiota bacterium
AAATTCGGCGCGGCCAACACCGACGAACAACGTTTTCTGATCGTCATGTCGGATGGGCACGACGATTCAAGTGTTTTGGCCGGCACGTTGCCCGATGCGATCATTGCCTCAGCGACGAATGCGCGAGTGCAATTGTATTGCGTTGGTTATGGCGCGATTGCCAATACCAATGTCCTGCTGCGATTGGCCACTGAAACCGGAGGCCGCTATTTTGCCGCGGCGAATGCCAGCGATGTTGCCGCGCAATTTGCGCTCCTGCTTAAAGACCTGAATTCCCAATACTTCCTGCGCTGGGCGACCTTGCAGCGCGGCGCGGCGTTTCAACCAATGTTTCAAGTGACCGTCGATGGCGTGACGGCCAGCTACAATCTGGATTTCCCCGAGGACGTGGTTGACGACAGCGTGGTGCCGCAAACGACACCGCCGACGATGAAGATGGTGAAAATTGACCGGAGCACCACGCCGCCGACGACGAACGCGCTGACTGCTTTTGCTCCCGATTACGTTCCGAACGCCTGGTCAAATAATGTGCAGGTGGGCGAGTTGCGGCTCGCGACAGACGCGGTCACCAATGTGTCGTCCGTCACGTTGCGGGCCTTTTACACGCCCCGGTTTATCCAGGAAATCCGCCTCCATTATCGCGCAAATTATCCCTGCACTCCCAAACTTTTGTCTGACGGCCCGGGCAACATTCTTGACGGTTGGAGCCTGACGCAAACGAACGACGGACTCGGCGGCCAATGGCTGACTATCTCCAGCGACAGCACCAGCAACAGCCTTCCGTACGGCATCCGGGGTGACCTCGTTGGCTTCCAATTCCAGCACCTGGCGGTTCCTTCCGGCAAGGATGCGTTCAGTTTGTTTGAAGTGGACAACAGTATTTATACGAACGCGATGCCGCTGGGACGGAGCTTCACGCTGAACACCAACTTGTTCATCACCGTTTATCCCGCGACGCCTCCGCTCGGCACGCCTGTTCCGTGGTTGCGGGCGCATGGATTTTCCGGCGACCCGGCGTCGGCCGAGTTGAGCGATCCAAACGGAAATGGAATGTTCGTCTGGCAGGAATATCTTGCCGGCTTGGACCCAAATGCGCTCCCGGGCGACGCTCATTTCGCGTTTGTCATTTCATCGAGAGTCATCCCGCAGCCGGGCCCGCCGCAAATTGCGTTCAACACGGTTGTGGGGCGGCGTTATCGCGTGGAAAGCGCAACGACATTGGGTTTTTGGACAGTTCTCGAAGACGAAATCGCCGGGACCGGCAACGTGGTTTCCGTGGCGGATCGCCGCAATCTGGCTGGCGTCAGCGCGGTGTATTATCGCGCGGTAGTTTATTAAACCTTGGAAGCAGGAAATTCCGTCTTCCGCACTGCGATTAATCTTCAGAGAAAAGATATTCCAAATCGATTTGCGATAGGTTGCGGGCAAATCCTTCTTCGCCCAAAACATCCGCGATAGTTTGGGCCTTGCGCTGTTGCAAGTCCCAGATTTTTTCCTCGACCGTTCCGGGCGCGATCAAGCGATACGCATTGACCGTGCGCGTCTGGCCGATGCGATGAGATCGATCGATCGCCTGCGCTTCCACCGCCGGATTCCACCACGGATCGTAAAGCACCACGTAGCTGGCGGTCGTGAGATTAAGTCCCGTGCCCGCGGCGCGCAGGCTGAGCAAAAAGAGCGAACCTTTCGGGTCGTCTTGAAACGCATTGACCACGGCCTGGCGATCCTTCGTTTCACCGGTGAGAATGTGCGTGGAAATGTCGCGCTGCTGGCATTCCTTCTCCAGGAGCTTCAGCATCTGCACAAACTGGCTGAAGACCAAAACCTTTTGGTTGTCGGCCAGGAGCGGCTCCAATAATTCGAAGAGCGTCTCGGTCTTTCCCGAGGCGGAATCATTGCCGACGAGTTGCGGATGACAGCAAATCTGCCGCAGGCGGGTGAGCGCAGCCAGCACATGAATGGTGCTCTTGCCGAGACCTTTTTCTGCGACCGTGTTCATGACCTGTTCGCGGCTGCGTCGCAGCTCGGCGAGATAAAGTTTCCGCTGCGCCTCGCCGAGGTCGCAATCGCGGCGTTCCTCGATGCGGTCGGGCAAATCCTGCGCGACCTGTTTCTTCAATCGGCGCAACATGAGCGGTCGCAGTTTGGCGGACAAACGGCGGCGCGCGATGCGTCCTTCCAATTCGGAATTTTGCGCGGCGACCTCGGGATTCTCGGCGTTACGGGCGGCTCTTTCCCCGTTGGATCGCTGCTCGTATTTTTCGGTGAAATTTTCCTGAGTGCCGAGGAAGGTGGGTTGCACAAAATCGACAATGCTCCACAAGTCGAGCAGGCGGTTTTCCAGCGGCGTGCCGGTCAACGCCAGGCGCTGGTCGGATTTCAATTGTTTGACTGACTGCGTGACTTGCGCGTCTGGATTTTTGATGAATTGAGCTTCGTCGAGTACTGCCGCGCGAAAGGAAAATTTCTGTAGCGCCTCGAGATCGCGGCGCAGGAGCGCGTAATTGGTCACGATCAAATCGTGCTGCGGAATTTGCTGGCGCAAGTTGTGCCGGGCGGCGCCGCTTTCCAGGACCAGGACTTTCAAGTGCGGCGTGAACTTCTCTGCTTCGCGGCGCCAGTTGTGCAGCACGGATGCGGGACAAATCACCAGCGCAGGTTTTTGAGATTTCGGATGTTGCGCCTGCAGCCAGGAAAGCCAGGCGAGGGTTTGTAATGTTTTTCCGAGGCCCATATCGTCGGCCAGAATTCCACCAAGCTTGTGCCGCGTCAGGTGGCAAAGGAAATCGAAGCCGTCCTTTTGATACGGGCGCAGCTCGGCGGCGATGTTCGCGGGGAGTGGCGTGGGAACGATCCCAGTGAAGTCCGCAAGACTCTCGCGCAGCGCGCGGGCTTGCGGCGAATCGACGAAACGTTGGAGGCCCGCTTCGTCAAGATGGGCGGCTTGTTCCAAACCCAGTCGCTGGGGAATCGCGCTGAGGCCATCGAGTCCTAAATCTGCGAAGGCTTCGTGCGCGGCCTGAACCGAGGCGGAATCCAATTCGAGCCAGCCGGCGTCCGGTAAATTCACGAATCGGCCAGTGGCAGTTTGCAAGCGTTGCAGATCCGCCGCCGTGAGTTTCAGCCCTTCGATTTCCCATTCGGTCGAGACGGAGAACCAGTCGATGCCGCTGCCCTTCACCGTCAGGTGCGGGCGAAGCTGGCGCGGCGCGAGGAAAAGCCGGTGAAATGCCTGGTCGCCCAGGTATTCGGCTTCAGGCGGACGCTCGGGCCATCCCTTCGATAAAACGAGCAGGAAATTTTCATTCGCGTCGCCGATCCAGAGGCCAGGTTCCGAGTTGAACAAATCAAGGCGGCGCAGCCATTGGGTGGCGGGTTCAAGTCGTGGATCATCCAGGATTTCCGGCTTTTGATTTGTTCGCGCTGCTGGTTGGTCGATCTGCCACTCATGACCGGTCCAATGCCAGAGAGTCTTGTCGCGCTCGCTGCGCGCCTTCAAACGCAGCCGCACAGTTTCGTGGGTCAACTCGAAGGTAAATTGCGGGATGGCCGTGTGCGCGACGCAGAGTTGCTCCCAATTCACGTCGGTGGTGGGCTCGGTCTTGCGCAGCTTGGTCAGGAGGCGTCGGCTCAGTTTGCTGACGGGGAGAGATTTTTTCGTCGCCCAAAGGTCGAGCAGGGCTGTCGGCGGTCCGTTGCGCAAAAGATAAAACGTGTCCTGGATCAGCACGAGCGAAGGTCGTCCCGCGAAAAATTTTACGGAATTGAGCTGATGGACGTCGCCGCTGGGCAACACCAGATTATGCGTGAAGGAAAGTTCCTCGCCAATTGTCTCGAGGTTGGGCTTGAGCTCCGCGAGGTGCCCGTGAAACTTGAGAAGGTTTTTGTCCTCTCCCAATTGCAAACGGGCATTGTCGCCCCAGCGCACCAGCCATTGCAGCAATTCCAATCCGGTCAAGGTTAGGCTGTCCCAAAGGCCTTCAGGGTCAGCGTGAGTTTCCGCCAGCCACTGGATAAATTCCCAGTCTGCGGGTGAAAAAAGTTCCTGCTCGTGCGCAGAGCGGGTGGTGAGTTCGACAATCTCCGAAAGGGTTTTCTGTTTTTCTCCAGTGCGCGGGCGAAACAGGTGAAACTTTACGGAGAGGGCGTGCAGCGCTGAATCACTTTCCGACGGCAACGCTTCGCAAACCACCCGAAGCATGGCGCGGGGCGAATCGAGATGGGCAGGGGCGGGGGGGAAAAGCCAATGTTCCAGTTGCTGCACCAGCTTTTGCTCCTTCTCCGCTTCCTCAACTTCCGCAAAACGATCAAGGTTGGCGTGAGTGGTCAACTCGGTGGGGAGCGGACGATTCGAGCGCAAAAAGAGGATGGCGGTTTCTTCAAGACGCTTTTTCCCCTGGACCGACATCAAGCGCGGCCACCATTCCTGCCCGTTGAAATCCTTTCGGGAGAGGGAAAGCTTTTCAAAATAATCTTCAAGCAACAGCCAAGCGCGTTGGGAATCGGTGCAGTCGGCGAAAATTCGGAGCAGTTCAGTTCGTTCCGCGACTGCGGCCTTGGAATCGGAAAGCTCGCGGCGCAAGTCGGCCAGCGCGCCGTAGGTTTTGGTCAGGACAGTATGATGCGCGTCGTACTTCGTCGTGGCTCCCGACCGGCTTATCGGGTTGGTTTTGCGTGTGGTCTTTGCCATGAATTACGCCATAAAGGATTCATATTCCCTCACAAAACGGGGGCTATGGTCAATTAGAAAGCAGGAAAATGTAGGTTGAGCCAAGGTAAACTTGTTCACAAATTTTTTCCGAACCGCGGAAAACTTTTTAGGGCGAACTCTGTCGATGAGCAGGACGGAAAATGGTGGGTGGACTGGGAAAAAATCAGTGAGTAGCGTGGAAGTTAGATCGATCAATGACAGAATGAACGCCGCTTCCCAATCGACTTTTCCACGAGTTTGCCAAATAAGCGCCACCGTGATGGTTTTGTTTTCAACTACCAGCTGCCAGACCTTCCGCAGATCCACCACGGAAGTTGATAAAGAAACCGACCAAAAAGTGGGTGAAGCCGTCGCGGGCGCCGGAACGTTGCTCTACTATTTTTGCCAATGTATTCCCTGGCCGCATTGAGCGAGAGTTAAACCGCTCTTTAATTTCAGACCTTTCCAATCCACTTGCGGTCATCCCAAACGGCTTTCAGCGAGGTGAGATTTCGACGATCAAAAACGTTCTTCGCCGCAGCGCCGACCTTGCCCTTCTTCAAATTGTTGTAGGCATCGCTGGCACTGATGGCTACGAATTGGAGGACGCTCGGGTCGCGGTAACAATCAATCATGCACTTGGTGCAGCCGTCGCGGATGATCTTGGTCTGGTCGAAATCGTAGATGTTGCACATCGGCGATTCCCACGCGTGGCAACGGTAGAGATTCAAATTCCAATCGAGGTAAAAATATTTATGTCCGCCGAGGCAGCCGAATTTTTCCGGTTCCTTGCGCAAGTGCCGCTGCATTTCGCTGAGCGATTCGCTCGGGTTGACAACCGGGTAACCGCTGTTCCGCTTCATCTCCTTGATCTTTTCAAAAACCTGAATGAGTTCCTCGGTTTTGTAATTCACCAGGCTCGAATCGCTAAAGCTCAGATAGCTCGAAGCCAGGCTCGTCAGCGGATAACTGAACGTGCAACTGGTAAAACCGAGCGTCTGCAGAAAGTCGGGAAGCTTTTCGTAATCGTCGATCAATTTGCTCGCGGTGACGCTGGCGGTGGTTTGAATCCCGAGTTCCTTGAAAACTTCGTTGGCGCGTTTGATCTTCCGGCAAACATCCGGCAGGCCGCGATTTTTTTCGTGCTTGGCGACGTCGTGCGAATCAATCGACATGATGACGCTGCTCATTCCATCGCGGGCGAGATCGCGCATGTTTTGCTCCGTCCAAAGCGAGCCGTTCGTGCAAATCATCGGGTGAATGCCCGACTCTGCCGCGTAACGAGTCATCGCGCGAAGTTCTTTGTGAATGAGGGGTTCGCCGCCGACAAACAGGAGATAGCCGATGTGATTCTTAACCGCGATATCGATGACGTCCTTGGCTTCTTTGAGTGTGACGCTGCGGCGTTGCTTCGGATCGAATTTGTCCACGGCAAAGCCGCAGAAGTCGCACTTGGCATTGCAAAGATTCGTGATCGCAAACTGCAGGTAGCCGGGGCCGCCGTGTTCGAGCACTTCGCCGAAAAGTTTGAAGACACTTTTCTTCGGCTTCATCACGGGACGTGAAAAGCCCGCGATTTTTTGAGAGTTTTCGTTGAGAGCGACCACGAAATTAATTCAGTTGCGAATATTGGCCAGATTACGCCGCCGCTTTGCTCGAGGCCAAATCGGTGCGGCGTTGGGCCATGGATTTGAAGAATTCGTAGCCCTCGCGCAAGCGGCGAACGCAAACGTCCTTGTCCTCCAACATGGTTTTCACGATGCGCAGAATCGGCTTCGGACGGAGGTAATATCGGCGATAAAATTTTTCGACGGACTCGAAAATTTCTTCCTTGCTCAAGCCGGGATATTCGAGCGCGCTTTGCTGGAAGCCGTCATCATGGACGATGTCGCTTTTATCCTTCTTTGCGAACCAGCCGTTCTGGCGGGCCATTTCGTAAAGCTCAGTTCCGGGATACGGCGCAGCGAGCGATACCTGGATGCTGAATACATCGAGGTCCATCGCGTAACGCATGGTTTGCTCGATGGTTTCCTTGGTTTCAACCGGCAAGCCGAGGATAAAAGTGCCGTGAATGATCACGCCCAATTCTTTGCAAGCCTTTGTGAACTGTTTGGCTTCGTCGATGTTGATTCCCTTCTTGATGCGATTGAGAATGTCCTGGTTGCCGGATTCGTAACCGACGAGAAACAAACGCAAGCCGCAATCTTTCATCAGCTTGATCGTTTCGTAATTCACGTTCGCACGGCTGTTACAGCTCCACGTCATGCCAAGCGGCTTTAACTTCTGCGCGATCTCGCGGGCGCGGGGAAGATTTGCGGTGAACGTGTCGTCATCGAAGAAAAATTCTTCCACTTGAGGGAAAAGTTTTTTCGCGTGGGCCATTTCGGCGGCGACGTTTTCCGCCGAACGAACGCGGTATTTGTGTCCGCCAATCGTCTGCGGCCAGAGGCAAAAGCTGCATTGCGCCGGGCAACCGCGCCCGGTGTAGAGCGAGAGATAGGGGTCTTTCAGGTAGCCAATGGAATATTTTTCGATCTGTAGGTCGCGTTTATAGACGTCGCTCACCCAGGGCAAGACGTCCATGTCGTGGATCAATGCGCGTTCCTTGTTATGAACGATCTTTCCTTCCTTGCGAAAGGAGAGTCCCTCCACTTCGCCGAGCGGTTTGTCATCGGCTACTTCCTTGCAGGTAAAATCAAATTCCTTTCGGCCCACCCAATCAATCGCGGGAGACGCTTTCAACGTCTCTGTGGGCATGACCGCAGCGTGGGCTCCGACAAACCCAATGGTCGTGGCGGGCTTCTGCGATTTGATGGCTTCCGCGACTTTGCAATCATTCTTCAAGGACGGCGTCGAGGTATTGATGATGACGTGGTCGAAATTTTTCGCCTCTGCCAAACACGTTTTGACATCGATGTCGTGCGGCGGGCAATCCATCAGCTTGCTGCCCGGTACCAGAGCGGCGGGTTGGGCGAGCCACGTGGGATACCAAAAGGAACGAATCTCGCGCTTGGCCTGATAACGAGCACCCGCGCCGCCATCGAAACCATCGAACGAAGGTGGAGAAAGAAAAAGTGTTTTGCTCATAGAGATTTTATCGAAGAAGACAACGCGAATTACTTGGCAGCGCGATTGATTTTTTCCAACAATTGGTCTCGTTGGGTCGTATCGCCTGTTCCACAACTGCCGCCCTCGTTTTCGTGAGAATGAGATTCCTCTTTGCGCGAGAAAACCGATTGCGCCCCATTCATCGCTGCGCGCGGTGAGTTAATCGCCGCTTTCGCCTCGGCCAGATGACCTTTCCCGATGGAGGTGCCGTTGAAAGCAAAAACGTCGCGTCCCTTGTAATACGGTTTCGGTTTTACGCCGAAATTGTAGCGCATGTTTTTCCAGGTATCACTGAGCTTCGGGCTGAGTGCGCCGCTCGGATCGTAGCCGCAGTGGACCATGCAGTTTTCGCAGCGAGGATCGCGTGCGACTCCGTCGACAACTCCGTATTTGTTCCAGTCCACCTTGGACAACATCTCGTCGTAGCGGGGGTAATGCCCGTCGGTCATCAAATAGCAGGGGGCTTTCCATCCTTTTACATTGCGGGTTGGGATGGCCCAGGCGGTGCAGGTCAATTCGCGTTTGCCTGCGAGGAACTCCTGGTAAACTGGTGTGCCGAAAATCGTAAAGCGTTCTCCCCATTCCTGGATTTTCGCAAATTTCTGACGTGTCATTTTGCGCGTCAGGAAAAAATCCTCTGGTTGTTTGCCCAGGCGAGAAACCATGTCCTTCTTTGCGGCATCGTACTCGTAGCCAGGAGAAATCGTGTGACCATCCACTTCCATGGAGGAGAAATACTCGAACATTTCTTCGATCTCTTTCACGTCCGTCTCTTTGTAAACGGTTGTGTTCGTCGCGACCTGGTAGCCGAGAATTTTCGCCATCCTGATGGCATCGACGCATTCCTTGAAAACGCCTTCGCGTTCCACAATTAAATCATGAGTGTATTCCAAGCCGTCGATGTGAACATTCCAATACATCCATTTCGTTGGGCCGATCACCGGACGGTTGTCTTTTTTCCCTTTGCGGATGGTTTCGGCGTCTTTCTCCGTGATCAATTTTTCCGAAATCAATTTAGAAAGTTTCGTTTCAATGCCCGGGGAGTAAATGCTCGCCAGATAGTCGCGCATTTTCTTCCGCATAAACATTCCGTTCGTGCAGACATAAACAATTCGGCCCTGCGCGAGAATGCCCTCAATTAATTCCTCGATCTTCGGGTAAATCAGCGGTTCGCCGCCGCAAACGGAAACCATGGGAGCATCGCACTCCGCTGCTGAGCCAAGACAATCTTCCAGCGACATCATGTCCTTTAAGCTGGTGGAATATTCGCGGATGCGTCCGCACCCGGTGCAGGTCAGATTGCAGGTGTGCAGCGGCTCAAGCTGGAGAACAAGCGCAAACTTGGGAGTCCGGCGTACCTTATGTTTGATGATGTGACGGGCGATTTTCGCCGTCAGCCCTAATGGGAAACGCATAATTTAGTTGGCTTGGGCCAAAACCTTGACAGGCTCTGGTAGTGAAACAATGGAGGACGGTTTTTCTGGAAGGGCCTTGGTCTGGACCAGGCCCGGGAGGAAAAAACTCAGCGGCGATACACTCTGGGAGGCATTGATACCGGTGCATCCGGCGCCTAACAGAACCATCGCAGAGAGAATTGAGAGCCTCCAAAAAAACCAATTTAATCTCACGCGAACGACTATAAATTAGGTCAACATGATAGCAACCTTAAATTGTCCCGCGGCGAGCCTTCGTTGGTCACGGCTCCGAGCGCTCCAATTCGGGGCGACCCCAGGCCGATTTATTCGTTCGCTGCTTTTTCTGGCTGCGTTGGCCAGCGCTATTCCGGGCCGGGCTGAATCCTCCATCGCGACCAACCAGCTCTCCATCTCGGGCCGCGCGCGTCAGCGGTTCTTCGAAGCCCAAACTGAATTGCGCGCCCATCCCGAAATCGACGAGGTGGCGATCAAGTTTGCGCGGAACGCATTCGATTGGGCCGATTTTTCTTCCGACAACCATTCTCGCGAGGAGATTGCGCTCCAGGGAATCGAGGCGTGTCGCGCCTTGATTGAAAGGCGCCCAAAATCCGCCGCCGGCCACTATTATCTCGCGTTGAACCTGGGGCAATTGGCGCAAACAAAAAGTCTCGGCGCATTGAAATTGGTCAGCGAAATGGAAAAGGAATTTCAGATCGCGCGCGGCTTGGACGAGGATCTGGATTTTGCGGGCCCGGATCGCGGGCTCGGCTTGCTTTACTCTGAGGCTCCAGGGTGGCCCACGAGCATTGGGAGTCGCAGCAAGGCACGGAATCATCTGCAGCGAGCCGTGCTGTTGAAACCAAATTATCCGGAGAATCGGCTTACCTTGCTCGAAGCTTATTTGAAATGGAGCGACCAAACCGGTTCAAGCCATGAGTTTCAGGCGCTCAAGGAACTTTGGCCCGATGCGAAGAAAGAATTCTCCGGCGAGCAATGGGAATCGAGCTGGGTGGATTGGAACAAGCGCTGGGGAAAAATCCAGGCGAGACTCCCAATCGACAAAATTCTGGAGTCGCCCCGCAGTAAAAAATAGACCGTTCGTTTCGCAAGTTTTCTCTGGGCTAGATTTGTCTCTGTGGTTAAGTAATGGCGCTATGCGAATCCTGATTTTGATTTTAACCGCCTGTCTGCTGGGTACCGGCTGCGCAAAAATGAAATCCTGGCTCCCGAGCGCTCCAGGGAAAAAGAAATCCCGCCACACGACCCGTCCTGCTCCTGATGTGATGCCAGCAACTTCCGACACTGGAAAAATCGCCATGGTCAACGCTGGCGCGCGCTTTGTGGTTATGACGTTTCCCATCGGCGGTGTTCCGTCCAACGACCAGCGATTGAATGTCTACCGCAAAGGATTGAAGGTCGCGGAACTCAAAGTCACCGGCCCGCAACGCGAGAATAATACCGTGGCCGATATTCTTTCCGGAGAAGTGCAGGTGAACGATGAAGTCCGGGCCGATTAACTGGCCTTGGCAGCTTTAGGCGCGGGTTTCTTCCGGTAAGGTGACGACAGATTAAAATAAATCCCACACAACGGCTTCGCGTTTTCCGTCTGGCTCAGGATGATCGTGATTTGTTTATCCAGCGCGATTCCGTGCCGTAAATGGGCACCCCGACTCATGTAAGCTTTGATCGCTTTCTCGACGAGGCGATCAAGCGCCTCCTCGCATTCCTCCGGCGTCTTGTCGAGGCAGATGATGTATTTCTCGAAACCTTTGACGGCCTCAAGAATTTCCGGCCTGAACATTTCAACCGTTAAATCCATGAAGCAAAACTAAAACTCCATCCGGCAGAAGTAAAATGAATATCTCGGCGGACGCGCGTCTCGACGGCGTAAGAACGATGTCGAATGGCACATGCTCAACCGGCCGATCCGGGCTCGTTTTTTTTCGTGTTTTTGCGAGTGCCAAACAACGCTGTGCCGATGCGCACGAGCGTCGAACCTTCTTCAATGGCGGTTTCAAAATCGCTGCTCATGCCCATGCTCAATTGCGGGAGCGGCGCGCCGAGAATTTGTTCGCACTCCATTTTCAACTCGCGTAACCGGCGGAAAATCGGACGCACCTTTTCCGAATCCTCGGCCCAGGGCGCAATCGTCATCAATCCATGGATTTCGATTCGCGGCAGGGCATTGATTTCTTTCAACTCGGACAGCAATCGTTCCGGACGATATCCGAATTTGCTGGATTCGCCGGCAATATT
>JBDSIW010000094.1:0-4692 GCA_039917795.1 Verrucomicrobiota bacterium
CTGTCGTTGCTCGCAATGTGCAGCGCGGCGGTTTTCAAACCTGTGCTCGTGGGTGCAAAGCGCACCGTAAATGTTGTGCTGCCATTCGGAATCAGCGGGGCAACCGGACTCGTGGTGACTGAAAAAGCGGATGCGTCCGCGCCGTCAATGTTGATCGTCAGGCCGGTGAGGTTGGCGTCACCAGTGTTCGTGATGGTGAAGGTGACACTGTTATTCCCGCCAATTGTGACAGAGCCAAAGTTGTTCGTGCTCGCGCCATCGACGAGATTGGTGCCGAGGGGTTGTTGTACTCCAATTTCCGGGGCGCTTGCGGGTGTCATCGCCCCAGTTCCATTGAATGTGACCCCGCCGCTGAACGCCAAGGCTCTTCCCTCGATCGTCGCGCTGGTATTGATCGTAATGGATTGGTCGGCCAGGATAGTTCCCTTGAAAACGGAAAATGTTCCGAGAACCGCCGAAGTCCCGACCTGCCAGAAAACATTCTTGGCCTGCGCACCGCCCGCAAGGATGACCTTGATACCGCTGCCCAATTGGAGATCAGACGCGATTTGGAAAATCCAGACATCATCCGGTCCGCCCGTGAGCGTGAGGTCGGCCCCGGTGATCAACGCCGTGCTGGTGAATTTGTAGAGGCCGGGAACGAGATTCTGGCCGCCGAGATTGCCTCCATTCGGATTCAGGAAAGGTCCAGTGGGCACGGGCGTCCGGCCGGCTGCATCGTTGAAAGCGGTCGTCAAATCTCCCTTGGCCGTGGTCAACAGGCTCGCGGCAATGACCGCGCAAGGCGGCCCGCTCGCGTCCACGGCATAAATGATCCCGACCACTTGGGCGCAAGTCACTCCGATGGCGGATCCGGCGATCGGGCTGGCACCGACATCCCCCACGATGGCGCCTCCACCCGTGGAAGTAATCGCCGCGCCGGAAAGAATGACGAAATGGGCGGTGGACCCAAGGTTGACCGGGGCAGGGCCGGCGGCGAAAAGCTTTGGCGCGAGGGCGAGTGCGGTCGAAAGCATGCAAAGGACTCGGACGGTGGCGTTCAGGTTTGAGAACATGGCTTTGGTTCCTTTGGATGGTTTTGTGGTCACTTGGCTTTTTATTAATTATCGGTGGGTTCAAAGTTAGGGATGAAGGCACGGGGAAGATATACGGTGTACACCCTAGGGGATTGTTTCACTGCAAAGAAGCCGAGAAAGCTGGTGGAACTGCGAAGTCGAAGCCGCTACGTGATGGTCACTTGAACGCTGCTCTCAATAATTCCCGCGCTGATGGCGTAGCGAGTCAGCCCTGCGGTGTCATGGATATTGAGCTTGCGCATGAGATGTTCGCGATGCTTTTCGGCAGTCTTCAGGCCGATGCACAATTCCACCGCGATCTGTTTGTTCGCCTTCCCTTCGGCGACCAGTTGGAGCACTTCCATTTCCCGGGAAGTCAACTTGGCGGCGCGGCGATTGAGTGTTCTGGTGTGATCGACCGATTCCGGATTGAAGTGATCGAGCCGCATTGAAACAGAGGGGCTGAAGAACGATTTTCCCTCATGCACTTCCCGAATGGCGCGGCAAACATCGTGGGCGGAAACTTGTTTCAACAGAAATCCAACCGCACCGGACTCGATCGCATTTTTAACATAGGCGTCATCGCTGTGGGCCGAGAGGATGAGCACCCTCGTGGCGGGAACCGCTTTAAGCACCTGGCGTGTGGCTTCCAACCCGTTGAGCCGCGGCATTGCGATATCCATGAGGAGCACGTCCGGGCGAAGTTTTTTCGCCATGTCCACAGCCTGCCTGCCGTCTTGCGCTTCACCCACGATGCAAAGATCAGCCTCGAGTTCGAGCATTTTGCGGAATCCCTCGCGCACAACCGTGTGATCCTCGGCAAGGAGAACGGTGATTTTTTTTTTCATGGAACGTGGGAGTTTAGCAGCGAACCGGGACGCCGCCGCCGAATTTTGCCGAATGGGATTTGCGCTTCGATGGTCGTGCCTTGGCCCGGCGCGGATTGAGCCGCAAAGCTTCCCCCGACCATTTCCAGTCGTTCCCTCATGCCAAGCAATCCCAGATGCTTGCCGCTGCGGCCGTGAAAGACGTTTTCCACGACGAACGATTTTCCGTCATCGATGACCCTCATGCAAATGCCTCCGGGCAGCTTCTGGATGCTAACTTCCACACGGCTGGCCTGGGCGTGCCGCGCCACGTTGGTCAGCGCTTCCTGCGCGACACGGAAAAGCGTGGTGCGCCGAACGGTGTTCAATTCTTCCACTCGCGCGTAAGCTGTCAAGTGAGTGCGCACGCCGGTGCGCTCGGTAAAGTTTTTCATGAAGGAGTGCAGTGCGGGAATCAGGCCGAGATCATCCAGAACTGCGGGACGCAATTCGCGCGCGAACCGGTGCACGACATTCACCGAGTCCTCGACCAGCTTTTGCGTGCTGGCGATATTCGGGCCCAGCCCCTCGAAACGGTTCGATGCCTCTCTTTTCAACGCGGCTAGCCGGACATTGATTCCGGTTAAGGTCTGGGCAATGACATCGTGAAGTTCACGGCTGATCTCTTTCCGCTCGGCTTCCTGGGCGGAAAGGATTTTCCGGGACAACTGGCGCAATTGCTCCTCCATGTGCCGCGATTGTTTTAATAACCGGCTTTGGTGTTGCTGACTTCTATTAAGAGACTTCTCCACCGATCGGCGCCGCTGGATTTCGTGTTTTAATTTTCGATTCGCTGCGGTCAACACCTTCAGGCGGCGTTGCGCCTCCGCCCGCTTGCGTTGGTGGATTTCCGCCTGGAGCCGGGCACTCAATTTTTCCGACGCCTCGGCGAGTTCATGCTGGCGCAACGAGCCGAGCATCAACGCCTCGTTCATGGCCACCGTCTGCTCGTGAAATTTTGTGGACTCCAGCACCTGCACAATGATTCCGGCGGAGCGCCTGCCTGTCCGGACGGGCCACGCTGTGTAGGACCAAAAAAGCGGGTAGGGTCCAGCGAGTTTTTGTGCCGTGTGGTTAGCGGACTTTCCAGTCCGGTAAACCTGATCCAACAAAATCCGGCAGTCTTTATTTCCCTGAACCAACCTGGCGAATGTTTTTCCAAGAAGTTGATCCAATGGTTTTCCCATCAACCGGCAGAAAGCGGTATTGACGCCGCACACGATGTGGTCGCTCCCGACCGTCCTGGCCATCGGCAAAGGCGCGTGCTCGATGGTCGCGACACAGGCGTTCGATATGTCCGGCGACTGGTTTGCTGGCATGCGCTTCGCTTTCATTTGGCCCGGCAGAGAGATTAGACTATTTCGTCGCAGGTTGGCGAATTCATTTACGAAGCATCCGGCGCGAAGGAGTTTGTCTGCAAGGAAGGAATGAATCCATTCCTTGTACTTGAGCAGCAATGGATCATGCCCGGCGTTTTCACACCGAAACATTTCCTTTATGGGCACAATAAAAAAGCCAACCGGTTAATCGGTTGGCGTGTTAAGAGGATAGGAATTTTCAGGCGTGCGCTTTTCGGCCTACGAACAATCGATAGATTGCAAGCAGGATGATCGCGCCGACGACCGATGCGATGAACCCGGCAGCGTCGCCTTGCCCGTACCAGCCCATCCGCATTCCAACAAAATGAGCGATGAACGCTCCCGCAATTCCAAGCAGTGTCGTAATGATGAAACCACCAGGGTCGCGCCCCGGCATTAAAAACTTCGCCACGATTCCTACTAACAAGCCGATTACTAATGTTCCAATGATTGACATATTTATTTTTTCCTTTCTGTTTTCAACCTAGTTTGCGGCGAATTGAAAACAATAGTGTCTCCCACCTGAAGTCTCGCTAGTCTCTTTGACGAGTGGCGCATCGTCCGCCGCTGAATAAATAATAAAGCAAAAGGCGCACGGGCAGATCAGACTCGTCCCGCGAAAATCAAACCAAGCTAAAAAAGGTAGTGGCTCAAATTGACGGGAGCGGGGCTGTGTCGCAGACCAGCCGCAACGTGTTTACCGTGCTCCGGCGGGTCGAGGACGACACGGCCGCGCTCCCCAACTTTTCAAATTGAGCCACTTCTGATCTGTTGCCGCCCGATGTTTGTGCCGCTGAACTCCATTCATTTGATCACTGTTTGGCTCGCCTTGGAGCATGCCGTAAAGGTGGTACAAAAACTGGCACAGACGTAAATCAAATCGACAATTCACCACATAAGTGCATTGTAATCAGGGTTGCGCGAGTGGTGAAATGTCAGACACGCCAGACTTAGGATTTGAAAAACGGCCTTTTTTCGCGGTTTCTTCTGATTACTTAAAACACTATTCTAGCCCAGTAAACATTGGGTGAAACTTACTTTTTAGACGGCCTCATTGATCGTTCGAGAAAACCATGGAAGTGGCACAAAAAGTGGCACAGCAAAATTCGGAAAATCGCGACCCAACTTCGCAGCTTCATTCCGGCGAAACTTTGTTCACGCGCTCCATTCAGCATCTTGTTTCGTCGCGATTAAAGACGACATCAGTTCGACCGTCAGAGCTTTTGACGGACAAAACTATGACCGTCGAATTGGTTTGTTGTCCAACATCAATGCGCCAGTCAAAGCTCTTCTCCAACAAAACTCTAATTGTTGAGTTCCGTTTGTTGTCTGCATTGTGAATGTTCACGGCTGGAATTTTTAATAATCTGTCGCGGTGCGATCAAACCTTCAGTGTGTGCGGTCAAACCTTCC
>JBDSIW010000095.1:0-13646 GCA_039917795.1 Verrucomicrobiota bacterium
CGCCGGGAGATCGCGCGCGAAGCGATGGAGCGATTGATCCTCGATGGGCGCATTCACCCGACTCGCATCGAAGAAGTCGTGGCGAAGGTTTCGCAGGAGATGGATGAATCCATCGTGCTTGCTGGCGAGGACGCGGTTTTTCGCACCGGGCTGCCTCCGGTCCACCCTGAAATTGTTAAAGTGCTTGGGCGCCTGCGATTTCGCCATAGCTTCTCCCAGAACATTCTCGAACATTCCATTGAGGTGGCCCACTTGATGGGGCTGATGGCGGCTGAATTAGGCCTGGATATTTCATCGGCAAAGCGGGCGGGCTTGCTGCACGACATCGGCAAGGCCATGAGCCATGAAATCGAAGGAACGCACGCGGCCGTCGGTGCAGATTTCATCAACCGCTTTGGCGAAACAGAGGAAGTCGTGAATGGCGTTGCGTCGCACCACGACGAAGTTCCGCATGTGGGATTGCTCGGCATTTTAGTCAGCGCGGCGGATGCGATGAGCGCTTCCCGGCCCGGTGCGCGTTCCGAAACGATGACGACCTACATTCGGCGCGTGGAAGATTTGGAGCGCATCGGAACTTCATTCCCCGGTGTGGAAAAATGTTTTGCGGTGCAAGCCGGTCGCGAACTGCGCGTGGTCGTTCAACCCGACAAAATGAACGACGAGGAGGCTTACGCGCTGGCTCGAAATATTGCGCGAAAGATCGAGGATGAATTGCAATATCCCGGGCAAATCCGGGTCACGGTCGTGCGTGAAACACGCTGCGTAGAATTTGCGAAATGAGACCCGCGCTCAACGACCTTCGTTGATGCCGGAAGGCAGGCCGCTCCAACCTTGTGGCGTGTTCCAAGGACGGGAGGAAACATTCTCGGATTCGGTCGTGGCGCAGCCAGACATCACGGCGGCGGCGCACGCTAAAATCGCCAGGTTGAAAAGTGAAACAAGGCGGGCTTTCATTTTAGTAAACAACCTGATCGCCTTCCATCACTTCGAGGGTGGGGTTTTTCGAGTCCGGTATAATATTGGCCACGCTGCGTTGCGGTGAAACACTCGCGATACGCACTTTGCCCACCAAAACTCCTCGCCGATTGATCAACATCACGCCCCGTTCGAGCACGCCTTGATCACCACCGATATCGAGTACCACGAAATCATATTTCGGATCGACCACGATGACGTTCCCTTTCAACCCAACGGGTAGCGGAACGTCTGGTTCGTCTCCGATCAAATCGTTGATTTTAGCCTGCAGCTTCTTGTTCTCGCGTTGAAAAACTTTGTTCTCAGCAGCGAACGCGTCCCTTTGTTGGCGCGTCGTCTTCAAGTCCGCGAGGGAGGCTTTCATTTGCTCCGGACTTAAATTAAACGCCTCCCAGATGATGAGCTTTTGCTCGGCCGTGTCCCGCCCGGTTTTGGCCTCGGCCAACTGCGTGGTCAAAGTGGTTTTCTGTTTTTCCAAATCGTTCGCGTGAGCCGTTTGGGTTTCAAGTTCCTTTTTCGTGGAGGCAAGGGTCTTCTGCGTCGTAGCCAAATCTTCCTGAGTCGTTTTCAACGTTTTCTTCGTCGCGTCCCGTTCCTTTTGCGCAGCCATTTTCTGTTTCGCTTCGTCGTCCCGCTCAGCCATGGTGGTGACGATCTTTTCGCGCACTTTCAAAAAACCGATTCCCGCAGCGGCAAGGCCGGCGACGATGGCGATAATGAGACTAATTCGAATCAACATGTTGTGTGAGAGTTAAAAATGTAGACGCACATTAAACAGGGATTTTTGCGGTGTCAACGCCCCGCTTTCACGGTGGAAATTTTGATAACTGGTGACCTCATCCGATGATCTCGAAACCTCGGTTCGCGGACCGGATTGAAGCTGGCTAGTCGCCCAGGAATTCTCCAATCGGGGCCAGCGGTTTGAAGTGATCGCAAAAGATTTTAAACATCATCAACATCGGAATGGAGAGCAACGCACCGGGGATTCCCCAGATCCAGGTCCAAAAAATCAGGGATATGAAAATCATGACGGGATTTAAAGTCAGGCGCCGGCCCAAAACCATTGGCGTAATAAAATTGGCTTCGATGGCGTGAAGCGTCAGATAAACGATCGGCGGGATCAACGCCTGCCCCACGGAATCGAAAGTCACAAGGCCAGCGATGCCAAGAATCGCCACACCGGTGATTGGGCCGAAATAGGGAATGAAGTTCAACAATCCCGCCACCACTCCCCAAAGGATCGGGCTCGGCATCCCAACGAACATGACCGCAAAACCGACCACGATGCCGAGACAGGTATTGATGAGCGTGATGGTAAAAAGGAAAGTCGAAATGTTCTGCTGGAGTTCGTTTCCAATTTCGACCGCCTTTTTTTTGTCGTGCAAGGTTGGAAGAATTTTTACCAGCTTTTGCATAAACAAATCGCCGGCCGCCAGCAGGAAATAAAGCAGAACGATCGTTTCCAGCGCACCTGCCAGAAAACTCCGGGTGTAACCCAGCAAATCTCCCGCAAGGTGAGTCTGTTTGATTTCCACTTGGGGCGTTTTGTCCGAGCCTTCAGGCTTGGCAATGTCTTCGACTTTCTCCGCGGCCTGGGTGATCTGTGCCGCCGGGCGAAGCAGATGGTGAATTTTTTTCTCGACGATTCGGAAAGTCTCCGGCGCTTTGGCAATCCAATCCCCCGCGGGCTGGCTCAACTTGGATATGGTGAATCCCAGCAACCCGAAGAAAACCAGCATCACAATAAAGGCGCCAAAGGTTTCCCGCAGTTTGATGCGAGTCAGAAAACGAACCACCGGCTTTAGTAAAAAATTGAGCAGGAGCGCCAACACGACCGGCATTAAAAAAGGCCGCGCGAAATAAATAAAATAAACCAATCCCATCAGGAAAACTCCAAGCACCGCTAACGGAACTAGTGCCTCGGTGCTTTTCAGAAATTCACTTAAGTCCGCCAGGGCCGGGCGAGCCACCTCCACTTCTACAGCTTCGGGAGTTTCCTTGACCTTTATTTCTACGGTTTCGGTTGGCATAAAATGTTACCCACGATTGGGCAACGCCAAAAGTCTTGGATACGGCGAAGCGTGTCAATCGGTGGAAAGCTGCTTTGAAGTTCCGTTTGCACGTCAGCCCGTCGCAAGTAGATTGCGACATGAAATGCCATCGCGGGATTTTTTGCGGACTCATCCTGACCTTTGCTCTGCTTGCGGGATGCAGCAGCGCCTATTATTCAACTTGGGAAAAATTCGGCGTTTACAAACGCGACCTGCTGAAGAAACGGGTCTTGGCGGCCCGCGATGACCAAAAGGAAGCGGGCCAGCAATTCAAGGACGCCTTGACGCGCTTGAAGGAGCTTTATGGATTTCAAGGCGGCAATCTCGAAAAAGTTTACGACTCATTGAAGAGCGACTTCGACCGCTCGACCGCCAAGGCGGAATCGGTACGGAAACGCGTGAAAGAAGTCGAGAGCGTCGGCAGCGATTTGTTCAGCGAATGGGAGACGGAACTCAAAGAAATTTCCTCGGCGAGTTTGAGGGATAAAAGTCGCGAGCAGCTTCGAGAAACCAAGCGCCGTTACGAAACGCTGCTCGAAGCCTTGAAACGCGCGGAAAAAAGCATGGACCCGGTGTTGACCCAATTCCACGATCAAGTGCTATTTCTTAAACACAATTTGAACGCGCAAGCATTGTCGTCGTTGCAAAAGGAAGCGCTGAATATTCAGGACGACATCACCAAACTGCTTGAGGAAATGGAACACTCCATTCGCCAGGCCGATAGCTTTATTAAAGAATTACCCTGAAGTCATGGAAGGCGCTTGGCGTTTCAGGGCTGCGGACGCCGCGGCGCTTTCGGCCAGTTTTTTACTTTTGCCCGCGCCACGTCCCAACTCCACGCCTTCATGGCGCACGACACATTCAAAATTCCGGTCATGCTCCGGGCCATTCATGGAAACGACTTCATATTTCGGCGCAAGAGGTGACTTGGCCTGAAGCAATTCTTGCAACTCGCCTTTCGGATTATCCAGATTCGGGATGACGTTCACTTCGCCAAACACGTCGCGGAAACTGCGCAAAACAAATTCGCGCGCCGCTTCATAATCTCCGTCGAGGAAGATCGCTCCAATCACCGCCTCGAACGCGTCACTCAACGCGGAGGTGCGACCCCGGCCGAGATTGGCTTTCTCGCCACGGCTCAGGATCAAGTGCGCACCCAGATTGATTCGCCGGGCTTGATGAGCCAGCGAGCGGCTGTTGACCATTTGCGCCCGGGCTTTGGTCAATGGGCCTTCGCTGAACCGGGGAAATTTCTCGTATAATTCAGCGGTCAAAACCAGGCCGAGAACGGAATCGCCCAGGAATTCCAATCGTTGGTTGGTTTCGACGGACGGGCCGAGTTCGTGTCCGAGGGAGGGATGAGTCAGAGCAAGCTGCAACAGGCCAACGTTTTTGAAGGTGTAGCCAAGATCGCTCTGAAGATTTTCAAAATCTGCCACAGGTTGTTGCGGTCATCCTGCCGTAATCGACTGCGAGACTTCTTCCAACGACTCTTGGATTGGAGGCGTCACCGTTTCAGTTTCGGGCGCAGTCGGGGCGAGGATCGGATTCAATCCATGTTCCAAAAGGTGGGCGACGTCGCGTTGGACTTCCTCGAGTTGATTCAACTGGAGATTTGGATCGGTAATCGTAAACAAATCGCCCGTCTTCGGCTGCTCGTATATGAAAATACGCTGCCCATCGCGCTTGAACTGCTCCTTGATTTTCAACAGGCGCTTTCGCTCGAGCATTACCGCGAGGATGTAACAAACAGACCCATGTTTCGGGTCGCCCCGCTCAATGAGCTTTCGGAGAAGTGTCTCGGCATTCTCCTTTTCAATTGCTTCGGGCGCGGCGGCGGGCGGCACTTCGTAAACTCCCTGCCAGCGGGAGATGACTCCTTTTTTGTCGGTTCCGCCTTCGGAAAATTGAGATTTCCAACAAGGATCGCAAACATCCAGGCGTCGCAGTTCGCTTTTTTCAGCGAATAACAAAGTATGATAAGGCTGCTTATCGGAAAATGGCTGGGCGCAGGACTGGCAGGCGTGGGCGCGGGACTGAATGTTCCATTCGTTCATCGGCGTTTCAAAACTGACACTTGATCGTTCTCTTGCCCTGAACCCCAGGTCCAAGACGGAACCGGATTCAAGAATAAGATTACGATCAAGAGTAAGAACGGGAAACCAATAGGGAAGAATATTTTGGGATGGCGCACGATTTTGATTGAAGGCCGGGCAAAAATGAATCGTCATATCGCCCGCATGAAATTTTCGCGCCTTATCATCCTGCTATTGCTGGCACTCACTTTCCCGCGAACCCTCGTCCCGGGCGCGACGCTTCCCTCCGTAAAAACAAAAGTGGGGTTTCCTTCCTTGAAGCTGACGCGCCCGCTTTGGCTCTGCGAGGTGCCGGACGACACGAAGCGGCTTTTCGTTGCCCAACAAGATGGGAAAATCCTGATCCTGCCCAAGGACCGGCAAGGCAAGGAAACAAAAAAGTTTCTCGACATCAGTGACCGCAAGCCGTGGGTGCAGAATGAGGAGGGCTTGCTTGGTTTCGCGTTTCATCCCGATTACAAGTCGAACGGAAAATTCTACATTTACTATTCGCAGCAAAATCCCCGGCGCAGCGTGATCAGCGAATTTACCGTCTCAACCTCCAATCCGGACGAGGCCAACAAGTCCAGCGAGCGGATTCTACTCGAGATTTCCCAGCCGGAAAGCAATCACAATGGCGGCGAACTCGTGTTCGGTCCGGATGGATTTCTTTACGTCGGGCTGGGAGACGGCGGCGGGGCGAACGATCAATTTCACTCGGGACAGAATCTTTCCACCCTGCTGGCTAAAATTTTGCGCTTGGACGTGAATTCCAAATCCGGCGATTTGCAGTACGGAATTCCAAAGGACAACCCGTTTGTGGGCACAGGCGAGGCCCGGAGCGAAACCTGGGCGTACGGCCTCCGCAACCCTTGGCGCTTCAGTTTCGACAAGAAAACCGGCGAACTTTATTGCGCCGACGTGGGACAGAACAAATGGGAGGAGATTGATGTTATTGAGAAGGGCGGAAATTACGGATGGAGCTTTCGCGAGGGGCTGCATGAGTTCGGCACGCGTCAACCTCCCGCTGGAACCAAGTTCATTGATCCGATCTTGGATTACCCGCACAACGCGCAAATTGGAACCAATCATCTTCCGGGACTGTCGATTACCGGTGGATATGTTTATCGCGGCGAGAAAATTCCCGCCCTGCAAGGCGTTTATTTATACACCGACTTTGTTTCCGGAACGCTTTGGGGTTTGCTCTACGAGAACAAGAAGGTCACCGCCGCCGGAGTCCTTGAATTGCAGCCCCAAGGAGTTCCACCGCGGCAATTTGCCAGTTTCGGGGAAGACGGCGCGGGCGAGATTTATATTCTGGGCTACGACGGAAACATTTATGAACTGGAGGAACCGAAATAGCGAGTTGGACGGGCGGCAACTTGCTTTTTCTTAAGGGATTACCCTAAAGAAAAATTTGTGCAAAACGAATTTTGAGCTATGGTTGGGCTCGTTAGTTTCCTGACTAGTCGGTTTCCATTTGCCAGGGCGTGCGGGGCAAAAGAGAATTCCCGAAGGAAAAAGACTAAAAAACACCGATAAAAGGCATTTGTATTGCCGCGAATGGGGATGGACGCATTAAACTATGTTGAAAAGAACGACTCGAAAGGCAGTAAATCGCGTTAACGGAAAATCCGCTCGCCCGCAAAAAGTGTCGAAAAAGTCGGCACGGGCGGCGGAAAAGCCGGTGAATGGCGGTGGTGCAGTCCCGGCTCCCGGGGAATTCGACCTCGCCACCAAGCTCAAGGAACTCATCTCCCTGGGCCAGGAACAAGGATACCTCACCTACGACGATATCAATGACGCGTTGCCGGATGAGATGATTACCCCTGACGAGTTGGATGATATTTATTCCAAGCTGCGCGCGCGCGAAATCGAAATTGTGGAAAGCGCTGAAGCCCGCCGTACCAAAGCCGAGCCCGTCGAGGTGGAGGAAGTTGAAGAAGAAACCAGCCGGTTGGATATTCTCGACGATCCGGTCCAGATGTACATGAATCAAATGGGCAAAACTCCCCTGCTCACCCGCGAGCAAGAGGTGGAGATTTGCCAGCGCATCGAGAAAGCCGAAGACGAGGCGACCAAAATCATCTACCGGTTTGGATTTGCCGGCAAAGAGCACATTGCCCTCGCCGAAAAACTGCTGGCCGATCCGCCGCAAGAACGATTTGACCGCATCGTGGCGGACAAAAAGCTTGGTTTTCGCGACGCGCATTTAAAACAGCTGGGCAAATTGATACGCAAAGTTCGCACCCTCGATGCGCGCTTCGATCAAATTTATTCCGAGTGGACCAAGGCCCATTCCAAGGCCAAAACGCAAAAGCTGGCGTCGGAACTGGAGAAATTACATCGCAAGCTCGAGGCGGTTTTTCCGGAGTTTCATTATCGCCCGAAGTTTTCCGAGGAGCTCACGGCGGTTGCCGCGAACATCCACGAATTGCTGCACGTCAGCCTGACCCACTTGGATCACTACAACAAGCAGCGCAAATCCGCGCACCAGCAGGCTTTGATTTCTGCCGAGGAAACCAAGATTCAAAATCTTGAGAAGCTCGTCCGCATGCCCAAGGAAGAATTCAAAAAGGTCTTCGAAAAATTGAAGGGCGCGCAGAAAGAAGCACAAAAGGCCAAGACACACATGGCCGAAGCCAACTTGCGCCTCGTCGTGTCCGTGGCAAAGAAATACATGAACCGCGGCCAGTCGCTCCTCGATTTAATCCAGGAAGGCAACATCGGCCTGATGAAGGGCGTGGAGAAATTTGAGTACCAGCGCGGTTATAAATTCTCCACCTACGCGATCTGGTGGATTCGCCAGGCGATCACGCGATCGATTGCCGATCAGGCCCGTACCATCCGCATTCCGGTACACATGATTGAAATTCTCAACAAGCTTTGGCGTGTTGAAAAGCAATTGCTCCAGGAATTCGGACGGGAAGCCACCACGGAAGAAGTCGCGGACGAACTGAACATGTCCGTCTCGCGCATTCACGCCCTGCAAAAAATGGCGCAGCAACCGATCTCGCTCCAGACGCCCATCGGCGAGGAAGGCGACGTGAGCTTTGGCGATTTGATCGAAGACAAGTCGGCTGAGAATCCCTCGGAGATGACGAGCCAGCATTTGCTCAAGGAGAAGTTGACCGACGTGTTGGCGACTTTGACGGATCGTGAGCGGACCATCGTGGAAATGCGCTTCGGCCTCACCGATGGCAACGAACGGACGCTCGAAGAAATCGGCCAGCAATACAAGGTGACGCGCGAGCGCATCCGCCAGATCGAAGCGAAGGCTCTGCGCAAATTGCGTCATCCGACGCGCATCCGGAGATTGCAAGGTTTCCTGCAAGCGCAAGAAGCGGCGTAAGAATTGTCTGCTATTTTCGAAAGACCGGGCTGGAAACAGCCCGGCCTTTTTTATTTGTCCCGCCGAGCGAGCGGGTTCGATTCGCATTGAAACTACAATCTTGACGACTTGACCCGGCAAAGGCAAAAAACAGCCATCGAACATCCTCGCGCTTTCGAGAAAGGAAACAAATGAACCCTCCGCAACTCAACGTTGACGAAACGAAAATGAACGCATTCATGGGCAAGGCCCTGGCGGAGATGGGGGCAGCCATTAACGCGGCGCTCATCCTCATTGGCGACAAGCTGGGTTTATACAAAGCAATGGCCGGGGCGGGCCCCATGACATCAATTGAGTTGGCCAAAAAGACGGGAACCGCTGAGCGCTATGTACGAGAATGGCTCTGCGCACAGGCCGCAGGCGATTACGTCAGTTACGATCCATCCACGCAGACGTTCACCCTGCCGGACGAACAGGCGATGGCGCTGGCCGTTGAAAACAGCCCGACGTTCATTCCCGGAGCTTACCAAATCATTGCTTCGGTAATTTTGGACGAGCCAAAAATTCGCGAGGCGTTCAAAACCGGGACGGGCGTTGGCTGGCATGAACACAATTGCAATCTCTTCGAAGGGACCGAGCGTTTTTTTCGCCCTGGTTACTCCGCCCACTTGACCTCGGAATGGATTCCCGCTCTCGAAGGAGTGCAAGCCAAACTCGAAGCGGGCGCAAAGGTCGCCGATGTCGGATGCGGTCACGGCGCCTCGACCATCGTGATGGCTCAGGCGTATCCCAAATCGAAATTCTTTGGCTTCGATTATCACGCTCCTTCCATCGAGTGGGCGCGCGAGGCCGCCGTGCAGGCCGGGGTCGGTGATCGCGTCACTTTTGAAGTCTCCTCTTCCAAATCGTTTGCCGGGAAGGACTATGATCTGGTCGCCTTTTTCGATTGCCTGCACGATATGGGTGATCCGGTCGGAGCATCCAGGCACGTCTTGCAATCGCTCAAACATGAGGGGACATGGATGGTCGTGGAGCCATTTGCCAACGACAAGTTGGAGGAAAATCTAACCGTGGTCGGGCGCATGTTTTACGCGGCATCAACCATGATTTGCACGCCCGCCTCCCTGTCCCAGGAAGTCGGCCTCGCTCTTGGTGCTCAAGCCGGCGAAGCGCGACTCAGGAAAGTGGTAATCGAAGGAGGCTTTACTCGCTTCCGTCGGGCAACAGAAACGCCGTTTAATTTAATCCTCGAAGCACGACCATGAGGGAGGCCTCCACCCAGATTTACCGGTCTGCCGCTAATTCTGAAAAAACTCCGCAACCATTTCACAAACGTAATCGACCTGCTCGTCCGTCAGTTCGGGATACATCGGTAGTGGAAGACTTTTTTCCGAAACTGACTCGGCGACAGGAAAATCTCCCCGGCGAAAATTCAGATCCTCGTAAACCTTTTGCAGATGGAGCGGCTGAGGATAGTAAATAATGACGGGCACACCCCGCTCGCCCAAAAACTTTTGGAGCGCGTCACGTTTTTCCGCCAGCAAGGCATAGACATGGAAGATGTGGGTGTTTCCTTCTGCTAAGACAGGAAGTTCAAGCGGCAAGCCGGCAAAAGCGTGAGAATATCGCGCGGCGATTTCCGCCCGGCGCGCATTCCACCGATGGAGGTGCGGCAGTTTCACCCGCAAGATTGCGGCCTGGATTTCATCGAGGCGCGAATTGAAGCCATGCAGGTCATGGTGATAGCGCTTCTCGATTCCGTGAACCCGCAGCATCCGCAATTTTTTGGCGAGCGATTCGTCATTCGTCACCACCATTCCTCCATCCCCGTCCGCCCCAAGATTTTTTGTGGGATAAAAACTAAAGCAACCCAGGCGTCCAAAACTTCCGACGCTTTGCCCTTTAAATTTTGCGCCAATGGCTTGCGCGCAATCCTCAACGATTTCCAGACCTCGGGCTTCGGCGAGTGATCGAAGTTCAGTGAGTGGCGCGGCCTGCCCAAAAAGATGAATTGGAATAATGGCTTTGGTGCGCGGAGAAATTCGCCGCGAAACCTCCGCGACATCGATACAAAATATGCGTGGGTCGATATCGGCAAAAACAATCTTTGCCCCGACCTGATAAATAGACTCGGCGGGCGCGATGTAGGTGAAGGGCGACGTAATCACTTCGTCGCCCGGACCGATTTCCAAGGCACGCAAAGCAAGCGTCAACGCGTCCGATCCGGAATTTACTCCCACACCAAATTTCGTGTCGGTGAACGCAGCAATTTCCTTCTCCAACTCCGCGACGTTCGGACCCAGAACATAATGGCCGCCTGTCAAAACCTTTTCCACCGCCTCGGAGATTTCGTTTTTCAACGATGCGTGTTGCGCGGGCAAGTTCAGGAAAGGGACATTCATCGTTTGCATCAGGAAATACTTTCGAGGCTCGTTACATCAGCCACATTTTGCATTTGCGCGTTTTTGTCGATTCGTTTCATGAAGCCGCTTAACGCGGTTCCGGGTCCCAATTCGATGAAGCGAGTGAATCCCTGCGCCAGGAGAAAACGCATCGACTCCTCCCATCGGACGGATGACGTGACTTGCGCAACCAACATTTCACGAATTTCCCCGGCCACGCCATGCGGTTCCGCAGTGACGTTGGAAATGACCGGAACAGAAGGTTCGTTGAACGCCACCGTCGCCAAAATGGATTTCAATTTTGGCTGCGCGCTCGCCATCAGCTTCGAGTGATACGCCCCGGCGACAGGCAATGGCAGCGCGCGCTTGGCTCCTTTGGCTTTCGCCCGGTCGCAGGCTTTGGAAATTTTTTCCGACGCGCCGGAGATCACGATTTGTCCCGGGCAATTCAGGTTGGCCAGTTCGACTCCCGCTTCAAAACAAACTTCGCGCGCAGGCGCTTCGTCCAATCCGATGATTGCGGCCATGCCACCTTTTGTTGTCTCACACGCCTCCTGCATAAATTTTCCGCGCTCGCGCACCACCCGCAATCCATCCTCGAAACTCAAAACGCCCGCAGCGGCGAGTGACGTGAATTCGCCGAGCGACAAACCTGCCGTCGCCTGAAACGTCAGGTCCGGAATTTTCTCGCGAAGCAACTGAAACGCGACCCAGCTCACCAGGAAAATTCCGGGTTGGGCATTTTCGGTTTTGGTCAATTCCGCCTCCGGTCCGTTGAAACAAATCGCGGCTAGATCGTAACCGAGAATTTCGATGGCACGATCAAACCAGACTTTCGCGCTCGGAAATTTCTCCGCCAAATCGCGTCCCATCCCGACAACTTGCGCACCTTGGCCTGCAAACAATAATGCGGTCTTGCTCATATTATTTTGTTAGCTCCTTCAGGATCGGAATCTTTATAGTTTTCGTTCAAAATCGGACAAGCTCAAAGGAACTGTTGCCAAACCAACTTACGGTAGGGCGCGCCACTCCGTGTGCGCCGCTCTTCGCATTTAGCAACAACGGCGCACACGGAGTGACGCGCCCTACCTTTTCCATTTTGGACAAATCAGCTCTCTTCATTTCTTCGCCGCGTCTTCCACGATTTTTCTTTCTTCCTCGGTGATGCCGTAAAGCTCATAAACGCGTTCGTCAATCTCGCCGTCGAGTTTTTCGATTTCAGATTCGATGGCGGCGAGGTCGGAATTGCCTGCTTCGTCGGCGACGGCGCGGATCAGGTCGCGAATGGTCCGCAAGTTGTCACCCGCGCTGGAACTGAAATAAACCAGCGGTTCTAGCGTGTTGACGATCAGCGCGTAAATTTGTTCCGGTTTTTTGCCGGTCGTCCATTTCTTCTTGCGCGAGTTGTCATTGAGAAATTGCCGCCACGAAGCGTAGATAAATTGGCGCAGCGATTCGTCCTCGAACGTGAGCCGCAACACTGGCAACGACCGGGGTGCGTCCGATAATTTGTCGGCAACCGTCGCGGTAAACGTGAGTTGATTATTCTCAGATTCAAGATGGAGGGCGTGGATGAATCCGGCGCGTTGCACGTCGTCAATCAGGATTTTCGGTTTCACTGCGGACGCGAAATCTTTTTGCAAATAATGCGCGAGGTTGCTGGGCGTGCGTTGCGAATGATGAATTTTCTTGCGCAAAATTTCCGGCAATTGCACGCGTTGTTTATGCGCCGCCTGAATTTTCTCGACGCGCTCGACAATTTCCTTTTCCAACTTCGCTTCGTGTTTGTTTTTCGATTCAGCCAATTTGATGGGCAAATGTCGAATGAATCGCGACTCAAAACTAAACCAACCGCCGCGCATCGGCGTGCTGGTTTGCTGAACAAACCATTCCAACAAACGGCTGTTTAACAGGCCGAGAATCAATGCTCGCGAGAAATCCGGTTTGACGAGAATGCCGTAACCGCCAGCCACGCCGCCCGTAAAAAACTTTTCTCCCGTTTCGTCGAGCGAATAGGCCGCACCTTGTGAAAGGTCTGGAATAAAAATTTTTGGAAGTCCAATTACATCGAGGGCTTTCGGATAAACATAGCCATACCATCCATCGGTCTTCATTTTCCCCTCTTCGCGCGATTCGAGCCGAGGCTTGTTTGCTACGAGATAATTCCAAGTCAGCGGGAATTGCTGTTCCAGTTTTGCTGCCGAAATCAATTCCATGTTGCCTTCCTTGTTCGGCTTGTATGGAAAAAGAATCCGGCGCGGAGTTTGATCGAGCGAATATCGACTGCTGTCTCCACCTTTTACAAGCGAATGGAGCAAGTCCGGTTCGAGCCAAAATTCTTTTTGCGTCTCTGGCGAAAGAATACGGACTTTCGTTGGTTGTCTTTCCAACTCCTCAACGATGTAAATGTCGTCGGCGCTTGTTTTGATTCCTTGAAAGATACGATCCGTCACGTCCGCCAGTTTGACGGGGATTTTGGAAAGTTTTTCCAAAACCGGCGCGCCCGCTCCCAATGCGAAATTCCACGCTACGTCCGTGAAATGGGACGCGGCGAAGCCCCCTTGTTGCGCTTGTTCGCCCGACTTCCAACCATCCAAATCATCTACTTTTAAAACGGTGGATTGTTCTATCGCCCGCTTGTTCAAGAAAAGAAGGCAAGTGTAAGTGGAGGCTTGGGAGAAAACGAGTTGGTGTCCAAAAGAAACAATGCTTCGAACGTGTTTTCCCTCTGCCAATAATTTTCGGATGCCGACGCCATAATCGGCTTCAAAGAATTTATGCGGGCAGATGTATCCGAAAAACCCATCAGGAT
>JBDSIW010000096.1:0-4972 GCA_039917795.1 Verrucomicrobiota bacterium
ATCCACGGGAAACGCGGCATCGAATTCGCCAAAACGCATTTGCCGGACGTGATCATTCTCGATCTCGTCATGCCCGATTGCAACGGAACCGAAGTGGTGGAGAGCCTCCGTGCCGATCCGCGCACGAAAAACATTCCCATCCTGATTCACACCGGGACGGTGCTCGACGAGGACGAACGCCAGCACTTGGCCACGCAGGTCCAGTCGATCACGTTCAAAACTGAAACCGATATTTTGTTCGCCAACGTCGAGCGCCTCAACGCTCCGGAAATGGTTTCATCGCCATGATTCGAATCCTGATTGTAGAAGACAACGCGCTCAACCTCGAACTCGTCACCGACCTGCTCGAGGAAAACGGGTTCATCGTTTACCAGGCGAGAACGGCCGGCGAAGGCGTGCGCGTGGCCCAACATATTTTGCCCGACCTGATCCTGATGGATTTCGGCCTGCCAGACATGCACGGGCTTGCCGCCACCTCAATTCTCAAAAACAGCGAAATCACCTCGCACGTGCCAGTCATCGCATTGACTGCCCACGCGATGAAAGGCGATGAACGCGGCGCGTTGGAAGCCGGCTGCAACGGGTACTTCACCAAGCCGATCGACACACGGACTTTCGTCGCGACGCTCACCCAATTTCTGCCCAACAATTAACCCACGAAATGCTTTTAAATTTATGCGAAACGAAAAACCGGAAATCAAACCACTCCAACCCGACGCACCCCGCAGCCTCATCATGGTGGTCGATGACGAGGAGCACAATCGCATCCTCTTGTGCGATTCGCTCGAAGCGCGCGGATACGAATTGATCGAAGCGGACAACGGATTGATCGCCCTTGGAAAAATTGCCGTGCGCCCGCCGGACGTCATCCTGCTCGACGCCATGATGCCAAAGATGGATGGCTTCGAGGTTTGCCGCCGTTTGAAAGGCAACCCCGCGACGGCATCCATCCCGATCCTTATGGTCACTGCGTTATCCGACCGGAAAGAGCGGCTCATGGGAATCGAGGCGGGCGCCAATGACTTTTTGACCAAGCCAGTCGATGTGCAGGATCTGGTCCTGCGCGTGGCCAACGCTGCCTTCACTAAACAATTGTTTGACCAGCTCGAATTCGAGAAACAAAAGTCCGACCGCCTGTTGTTGAACATTTTGCCCAAATCCATCTCGGATCGGATGAAGAAAGGGGAAGTCAGCATCGCGGACAATCACGAAGACGTCACGGTGCTCCTGGCTGACTTGGTCGGCTTCACCACTCTGGCTTCACACGTCCGCCCCGAGCAACTGGTCAGTCTGCTTGACGAGATTTTCTCGAGCTTCGACGCGCTCGTGGAAAAATATGATCTGGAAAAAATCAAAACCATCGGCGACGCCTACATGGTGGCGGCAGGAATTCCGCAGGGGCGCTCAGATCACGCCGAGGTCATGGGGGTATTTGCACTGGAAATGATGAAGGAACTGGAGCGGTTCAATCTGGATTACGACACGGCGATTCGCATCCGCATCGGAATCGCCACCGGCCCGGTCATCGCTGGAGTCATTGGCCAGATGAAATTCGCTTACGACCTTTGGGGTGAAACCGTAAATACCGCCTGCCATCTCGAAGCCTTGGCGCAACCCGGCTCGATCCAGGTCTCGGAAACAACCTTCAATTTATTGCGGGACAAATTTGAGTTCGGTCCGGCGCACACCATCCACCCGAAAGGGGGCAGTAACATCGTCACTTGCGAACTTCAGGGACATACTGGGGCGTTCCAGCACCTTCCCGAAATCGAGAAGATGGCTGGATAATTTCAATAATTTAACCCATTCAAATTCGTCGAACGAGCTGGCCATGGCTCGTTCGATCTTGATTCCCGCAATTCGATTTCGGATCGTGTGAGCGCCGTGGCGACGAAACAATTTCGCGTCCGCGCCTGTTCCGATGATTGTCCGTTTCCTTTTTCTATTGTTGGCAATATTTTCTGCGACTGCTGGCGTTGCGCAAACGATCCCGCCTGAATCACCGGCGCGACTCGATCGCACCCGGCTTTTGCTGTTTCACGACGCGAACGGCAAAATCGTCCAGGGAAAATCCAAGCGCGACTGGGAAAAGCGGCGGGCGGAAATTCTCCGATCGATGCAGGAAGTAATGGGGCCCCTCCCGGGAAAAGAGAAGCGTTGCCCGCTGGATGTGGAAGTGTTCGAGGAGGCTGATTGCGGAACTTATATCCGGCGATTGATCAACTATTCTTCGGAACCGAATTCGCGAGTGCCCGCGTATTTGTTGATCCCCAAAAAAGTTTTGCGGAGTAAGGCGCGCGCCCGGGCGATTCTTTGCCTGCATCCCACCGACGCGCAAATTGGTCACAAAAATGTGGTGGGGCTGGGCGGAAAAGGAGACCGCAATTACGCCAGCGAGCTGGCGGAACGCGGCTTCGTCGTGCTGGCCCCGGCTTATCCGCACCTCGCGAATTACGCGCCCGATTTGAAAGCGCTTGGCTACCGGAGCGGGACGATGAAAGCGATCTGGGATAACATGCGCGGCATCGATTTGCTGGAGGCACTGCCGTTCGTAAAGCGTGGCGGGGTGGTGGCCATCGGGCACTCGTTGGGCGGCCATAATTCCATTTACACCGCGGCTTTCGATCAGCGGATCAAAGTCATTGTCTCGAGTTGTGGCTTCGATTCTTTCCTGGATTACATGGGCGGAAACATCAAAGGGTGGACGAGCGAGCGGTACATGCCCGGGCTCTTGAATTACCCGCTGGCGGAGATCCCGTTTGATTTCCATGAAGTCATCGCCGTGCTCGCGCCGCGTCCGCTGTTTGTAAATGCTCCACTCGGCGACAGCAATTTCAAATGGCAAAGCGTTGATCGGGTCACGGAATCGGCGCGAGCCATCTACCGGATTTTTGGAGCTTCAAACCGGCTGGTAGTGAAACATCCGGACGGGGCACATGATTTTCCCGAGGTGGTGCGTGCAGAAGCTTTTCAATTTATCGAGGAGAACCTGCGCTGAATCCGTTTGGAAAACGCGGAAGAATTGTGCGCAACGGGCGTCCTCTTTTCCCTCATTATTCACCGCCAAAAAGCCCTGTTGACTCTGTAAACCCGTATGATACAAAAGCGCGCGTCGGCGAAAGAAATGCGGTGTCGGTGTCAGAAGACAGATTGTCCTTGGGGACATTGTGATTCCTGCCGGTGCAGAATCTCCAACACGGTTTTTTGAGCGGATACTCAAACCATGAGCGAAAACAGATTATTCGTTGGAAACCTCGCGTATCAAACGATGGAAAACGACCTGCAAGATTACTTCGCGCAGGCTGGTGCGGTCACTTCGGTGAACCTGATGTTGGACAAATTCACTGGCAAATCCCGCGGGTTTGCCTTCATCGAGTTTTCAACTCCTGCGGATGCGCAAAAGGCAGTCGAAATGTTTCAAGGCAAAGATTTTCAAGGTCGCGCACTGACCGTGAACATCGCCCGTCCCAAAGAAGAGCGTCCTCCGCGGCGTGAAGGTGGCGGCGGAGGCGGAGGAGGTTATCGCGGTGGCGGCGGCGGTGGCGGCGGAGGATACCGCGGTGGTGGTGGTGGCGGACGGGATCGCGAAGGCGGCGGTCGCAGCGAACGCTACTGATCGCTGATTTTTATTTCACAAGAGCCGGTTTTTAACCGGCTCTTTTTTTTGCCACGGTTTAAGATTTGACACTAATTCTGTCCAACCCTAGCTTGACCCAACAGAACATTATGGCTGAAAATCCAAATCTCCCTTCCGGCGCTGTTCCACCCAAACCGGCTGAAGCAGCTAAGGTTCAACCCAAAAAAGAGACGGTCCGCATCAATTTGCCGCCCAAGCCGACCGCCTCGCCAACCATCAAATTACCCACGTTGCCGACCGGCGCTCCTCCTCCGCCGACCGCTTCCGCCGCGCCTGTTGCCACCGCTGTGGCCGCGCCCGGGACTGCACCCAAGCCCCTGGCACCGCCGACCGGTGGCACTGCCGCCCGCGTCGCCGCGCCGCCCACAGCCCAGCGCTCCGCTGTTTCCGCGCCAGCTGTTCCCGCTCCACGCCAGGCTCCTTCACAAACTGTCGTGGTCAGCGGATTGGACAAGGGCTTGGCTATCGCTGCAGCCGTCGCCACCGTAGCCGCATTGGCGGCCGTCGCTTACCTGGCTTTTATGTTCGATACTCACACACCAGTGGGTTGAAGTTTTCCAACAATTACACCTTTCCGATTTATGGCCGCAGCAAATATTGTCACTCTGAACTCCGGAAATTTTCCCGCGGAAGTCATCAAATCCTCTTCCCCGGTGCTGGTCGATTTTTGGGCGGAATGGTGCGGGCCCTGCAAAATGATTGCCCCCGTTCTCGACGAGTTGGCCGGCGAATATGAAGGACGCGTCAAAATTGGGAAAGTAAACATCGACGAGGACCAGGCGCTCGCCACGCAGTATGGTGTCCGCGCCATCCCCACCCTTTTGATCTTCAAAGATGGACAGGTTGCCGAGCAAATTGTCGGCATGCGCTCCAAGCGCGATCTCAAATCCAGCCTGGATAAAATCGCGGGCTGATTCCGCCGGTCAGACGGGCGCGCCATGTCACTCATCGTAACGCCCGGCCAACTGAATCAACGAGCCGAGTTGTACCATCAGTTGGGCTCGATGCTTTCCGCTGGACTTCCGCTCGTCAATGTCGTGGAGCAGGCGCAAAGCAATTTGCCCAATCGCGCTTCTCGTCAAGCGCTGGCGCAAATCCACCAGCGACTCATCGAGGGCCAGACTTTTTCCCAGGCGATGGGCCGTCTCGGCGGATGGGTTCCAGCCTTCGATACCGCGCTTCTCTCTGCCGGCGAACAAAGTGGGCGCCTTGATCTCATTTTCAAATCCCTCGCCGGCTACTACAAAGCGCGCGCCCAGATTACGCGCGACGCAATCTCCGAAATGCTGCGGAGCATCCTGACCATTCACGTTTTCTGCCTGATTTTTCCGCTCC
>JBDSIW010000097.1:0-5601 GCA_039917795.1 Verrucomicrobiota bacterium
CCGGAGCGCGACGAGGAATTAAAGCTCGCCGAACGGATGCTCGGAAAGGAAGCGCCCGAAACCGTGCTCGCCGGGGGCGCCGTCCAGCAGGTGATCACGGCCGACGGCCTGGCGAATCTCCGCGGCGAACTGGAGAAAATCACCGTGCGCCCGGATTTGCTGGCATACCTGGTGGACATCGTGCGCGCCTCGCGCAGGCACGAGAGCGTGCTGGTCGGCGCGGGACCGCGGGCCACGCAGGCGCTTCTGCTCTCGAGCAGGGCGGTCGCGGCGATGGCCGGCAGGGATTTCGTCACGCCGGATGACATCAAGGAAATGGCCTCGCCCGTGTTGGAACACCGGTTGATTCTGCGCCCCGAATTTGAAATCGAAGGCGTGAGCGTTGGCGAAGTCGTCCAGAAAATTTTGCAGGAAGTCGCCGTTCCGCGATGATCGTCCCACGCACCAGATTGTTGGTTTGGGTTGCGCTGGTCGTTTTGCCTTTCGCAACCATCGCTGGCGTCGCGCCCGGTGCCGGTCCGGTCGGCATCGCCATCGTTGCGCTCTTTCTGGCCGTGGCTTTGTGCGACGCGGCTTTTTCCGCCGTAGTGCTGGATCAGATCAAGATCGAGTTGCCAGAGGTGGTTCGACTCTCCAAAGATCGCGCCGGGCAAATCGAAATGCGAATCAGCCACGAGGGCCGCGGCCCGAGGCAGGTCCGCCTCGCTCTGGGAATGCCCGCTGAAGTGCAATCGCCCCAGGAAGATTTGGCCGCGCTTCTCGCGCCAGCGACGCCGCGATCGCTCCTCGCATGGCCCTGCACTCCACGCCAACGCGGCAATTACCTCGTGGAAAAGTGTTACCTGGAAAGCGCGTCCGCGTTTGGATTTTGGTCGATTCGGGGATCGACGCCCGTGCGGAGCGAGATCCGGGTTTATCCAAATTTAACCAGCCAGCGAAAAAACGTCGCGGCACTTTTCCTCCATCGCGGCGGCCTTGGGACGCACGCGCAGCGGCAAGTGGGCAAGGGACGCGATTTCGAAAAATTGCGCGAATATATCCCGGGCGACAGCTACGACGAAATCCATTGGAAAGCCACGGCCAAGCGCGGCAAGCCGGTCACCAAAATTTTCCAGATCGAGCGCACGCAGGAGGTTTACGTCATCATTGACGCGTCGCGCTTGAGCGCACGCGAAGTGCCCGGCGACTCCCGGCCCATTGCAGCAAATTCCCCGACCTCGATGGACGCGACCGATTCCTCACCTGCCATTTCGGTTTTGGAACGATTCATCACTGCGGGGCTGCTGCTCGGCCTTGCGGCGGAACAGCAGAATGATTTGTTCGGCTTGATTACCTTCAGTGACAAAATTCACAAATTTGTGCGGGCGAAAAATGGGAAAGCGCATTTTGCGGCGTGCCGGGATGCGCTTTACACATTGCACCCACGGATCGTCACGCCGGATTTCGACGAGCTCTCCACCTTTATTCGCCTGCGATTGCGTCGGCGCGCGCTGCTCGTGGTGTTGACCTCGCTGGATGATCCGGTGCTCGCGGAAAATTTCACCCGGAACATGAAATTAATCTGCCGCCAGCATCTGGTTCTGGTGAACATGATGCAGCCGCCCGGCGCGAAGCCCGTTTTTTCCAACCCAAACGTCTCCACGCTGGACGACATTTACCAGCAACTGGGCGGACATATTCTTTGGAATAATTTGCGCGAGCTGGAAAAAGTTCTGCAACACCGCGGGGTGCGGTTTTCCCTCGTGGACAACGAGAAGCTGACCGCCCAACTCGTCACCCAATATCTCGACGTGAAACGGAGGCAGGTGCTGTGAATCTTCAGCAGCTTATTTCTGCACAAGCGGCCGGGCGCGTATGATCATTGACCTGCAAAAATTTATTTTGGAAGAACGGCCCAACTGGACCGAGCTGGAGAAAATATTGGGCCACCTCGAAAACGAGCCCGGCTACGAAATGAACCTCGAACAGCTCAAACGATTTCATTATCTCTACGAACGAGCGTCGGCTGACCTGGGAAAACTGGTGACGTTCGCTTCCGAGCCAGACACGCGCCGGTTCCTTGAGGCGCTCATCGCCCGCGCCTATGGCGAAATTCACGAGACGCGGGAAAAGCCGCATCGGCTTCGTCCCTTGCATTGGTTCGCCCATACTTTTCCGCAAACTTTTCGCCGCCACGTTCGCGCTTTTTGGCTCTCGCTTCTCATCACCGGTGTGGGATGCGCGTTCGGAGGAATGATCATCGCCTTCGATCCGGAATCCAAATCGGTCATCATGCCGTTTTCGCATTTGGGTGGAAACCCGGCGGACCGCGTGGCTCGGGAAGAAAAGGCAGTGAATGACAAGTTGGCCGATCACAAAGCTTCTTTCTCCACCACCTTGATGACGCACAACACGCAGGTCTCCATTTTTACGATGGCCCTCGGCGCGACGTGGGGAGTCGGCACGACGATCATGTTGTTTTACAATGGCGTGATTCTGGGCGCGGTTTGCGTGGACTACATTCTGGCCGGGCAAACGCGGTTCCTCGTCGGCTGGCTTTTGCCGCATGGATCTTTTGAAATCCCAGCGATCCTCATTGCCGGGCAGGCGGGACTGCTGCTCGGGCGCGCCTTCATTGGCACCGGAAACCGCATCTCGCTGAAGTCACGATTGCGCGAAATCTCCAGCGACCTCGTCACGTTGATCGGTGGCGTGGGCGTGATGCTGATCTGGGCCGGTTTTGTGGAAGCCTTTTTTTCCCAATACCACGAGCCCGTTCTCCCCTACTCCGTCAAAATCGGATTTGGCCTCCTGGAACTGGCGTTGCTGATTTTGTTCCTTGCCAAATCCGGGCGCACGAAAAGAACGGAATCCAAATAATGTCGCGCGCTAAAACCAACACGCTGCTGGTAAAAACGCCCGAGGGCATCGCCTTTTCCATGTTGCTCGCAAGTCCGATCACCCGTTTCCTGGCTTACACGATTGACCTCGCCTGCATCAGTGCGGCGATCACCCTGCTCAGCGTGCTCCTCGCGTTTTTAAATCTCATCAGCGTGGACTTCGCGCGCGCGCTTTCCGTCCTCGCATTTTTCATTCTTCAAATCGGCTATGGCATCGTCATGGAGTGGAAGTGGCGCGGCCAAACCATTGGCAAGCGGCTGCTGCGGTTGCGGGTCATGGATGTCCACGGTCTGCGGTTACAGTTTAGCCAGATCGTCATGCGAAATCTGCTTCGCTTCGTCGATATGTTGCCTGCCTTTTATCTCGTCGGGGGCCTGGCCTCATTCTTGAGTCGCCGGGGACAGCGCCTGGGCGATCTCGCCGCCAACACGATTGTCGTCCGCAATCCTCTCCTGGGTGAGCCGAATCTCGACCAGCTTCTCGCCGGGAAATTTAATTCCTTGCGGGATTATCCTCACCTGGAAGCCCGGCTGCGGCAGCGTCTATCTCCCCTTGAGGCGGGCGTCGCCCTGCAATCGATTTTGCGCCGGGAGGACTTTGACGCTGCCGCGCGCGTCGAGTTGTTTGCAGAAATCGCCGGGCACTTTCGATCCGTGGTCGAGTTTCCGCCCGAAGCGTCGGAGGCCATTACGGACGAACAATACATCCGCAACGTGGTGGACCTTTTGTATCGCCGGAAAGGATAAGCGAACCAGCGTGGTCGGGCGGGACTGCGCCGCAATCGCGAACTACGTTCTCCATTTCAAATTGACCACGCGCCCATGTTCGCTGTGGCTTCGATCCAGGCAGCGCAACTCCAGGCGCATCCCTCTTTTTTCAAGGTCGGCGAGAACCCAGCCGTTGGGCTTTGCCTTGTCGAAGGGATAGGCCGTAGGCGGCAAATTAATCAGGTGAACGCCGCTCGCATCCTCACTCACACTCCAGGAATGCGAGTGCCCAAAAAAATGAGCCTTCACCTGTTTTCGCGGGCGAATGATTTCGAACAACTCCCTGGTGTCCACCAACGCGCCCTTGCTCGTGCCATCGAGATTGGGATTGTGATGAACCACGACGAGCGCGGGCTTTCTGGCGTTGGCGTCGAGCGCCTTGGCCAGCCAAGCCAATTGGGCAGACCCGAGAACGCCCGGCGTGGAAAGAGTCTTGTCGAGCGAATCCAGGACGAACCAATTGGCACGTGACGATTGAATCATCGCAACCTGCCGGTCCGCGACGGGCCGGGGTGCCGATTTTTCCTGTGCCAGCGCGTCCCAGAAATTTTCGCGCTGGTCATGATTTCCCAGCGCGAGATGGACGGGCATTTTTGCACGGCGCAGCGGCTCGATCAGTCCAATGAAATTCCCGTAATCTCCTTTTTCGCCCTGGTTGAAAGCAAGATCCCCGCTGACCAGCGCCGCACCGGGAAGTTTTTTCAACGAGGTCACCTCATCGACCACGGCCGCCAGATTGCGCGTCATGTTCGTATCGCGCGCAATTTTTTCGGGATCCTCAGCGATGTGCGTGTCGGAAATCAAAGCCCAGCGCGACTCGTCGATCCGACGAGAGGCAGCGAACAAGTTGGTTTGAAGCAGGAGCCCGGCTCCGGCAACAAGCGTGCGGCCAAGAAATTGCCGCCGCGAAAGGGGTGGAAGGTGAATGGGCATGGTTGATAAATAGCGATTCGGAAATTTCCCTCAAACTTTTTCGTCCGGAAAAACGCGGCGATATATTTTCGCGTCGGCACCTCAGCGCAGGCTGCGATTGTAAGCCACCACTTCGTCATAGGTCACGCCGCTTCCGCCGAAAATGTCGAGGGCCGAACCGATGGTTAAATCCACCTTGCCCTTTCCCAAACGCGAAACTTCCTCGAGGTCGCGCAAGCAACGCGCCCCGCCCGCGTAAGTGGCGGGCAGCGGCGTCCACTCCGCCAGCTTCCCGACCAATTCCAGATCCACGCCGCGGCAAAGTCCTTCGACATCCGCAGCGTGAATCAAAAATTCGTCGCACGAACGGGAAAGATTTTGAAGAGTCGACGGGCCGAGCGCGAGATCCGTAAATGTTTGCCAGCGATCCGTGACGACAAAATATTCCGCGCCTTTTCGGCGGCAACTCAGATCAAGCACGAGCCGCTCTTTCCCGATTTTCTGCACGAGCAATTTCAAACGGTCCGCGTCGAGAACTCCGTCCCGAAAGACCCATGACGTCACGATGACGTGCGACGCGCCTGCGTCGAGCCACGACGGCGCGTTTTCAAAAGTGATGCCGCCGCCGACCTGTAATCCCCCGGGGAAAGCCCGCAACGCCGCGCGCGCCGCATTTTCGTTTCCCGCCCCGAGCATGATGACGTGACCGCCGCGCAACCCGTCGCGCTGGTAGAGTTCCGCATACCAGGCCGCGGAACGATCCGAGACAAAGTTCGTGCGCAAAGTGGAGGCGTCGTCCGTCAACGAGCCGCCCACAATTTGCTTCACTTTCCCTTCATGCAGATCAATGCACGGTCTAAACACGCAAAAAACGTAAGGGCGCGGGGGTGAAGTTCAAGGTTCAATGTGCCATCGCAGAAAGCATCTCAATTTGTGGCATGGCCGCAAATTCCATATGGGTGTCCCGGAAGGACCATCGACAATCGGGCGCATCTTGACGTAGCTACGAACGAAGCGCCGACCTGCGGTCGGCTTTGCGCTC
>JBDSIW010000098.1:0-2797 GCA_039917795.1 Verrucomicrobiota bacterium
CCCACTTCGTCTGGCTCCGGTTTGGACCTTTGTCCAACCATTCTCCGAAGCCGAAAACCTGACTCATCGAGATACTGCGAACGCGAGGGATTCTTTTTCCTTGGACAAGAACTGTCGAAAGATCTGCAGGGCATTTAAAAATCTTTTGCTGCTTGCCCGCGTATGGATACATTGGGCTCTTCGCCACGTCACGGGTGACATCCCAATTGGCAGAGTTCCCGCCATTAAAATCCAAGCCGCCACTGATCCAATTCGGTCGGGTATTGGGGGCGGTGGCAGGAAGCCCATCCTGGGCCGCGAGCAACCTATCGCCGTTGTCGTCAGAGTAGAGCCGCCAAGCCAAGGCGAGCTGCTTTCCGTTATTCATGCACATGATTGACTGCGCCCTGACTTTGGCTTTCGCCAACGCTGGCAGAAGCAAGCCCGCTAAAATCGCTATAATCGCGATCACGACGAGTAACTCAATCAACGTAAATCCTCTGCGCACGCTTTTGCCGTGTGCGCCAAACGACCCGAGACTGAAATTTTTACCAAAGGTTTTCATAGCTGTAGGCTTTCAATTGCTCGTAGGCACTTCGTGCTCGGGTAGTTCATGGATAATTTCACTGTAGTCGTGAATCAACGAAGCGAAAGTATTATTTACCTGTCCGGCTGGCAGACAGGCAAAAAGGCGTCCGCATTAGCGGAAGAATATCCATATCGTTGCTAGAGGAATTTGCAGTGAAGGCGTTGTTTTTGGAACCGAGATTTTTGCGAAGCTCAATTTGCCGGCGCGGGTCCGATGGTGGAACCAGGAACGTACTCGAGGGGAATGCGGAGGGATTTTTTCGCGGTCCTTCCGCGTTCCACCAGTTCCATCACGCGCTCAGCAATGGAACGCGAAATCAATTTTGTGTTGGAGCGATAGTGCGAAAGGACTGGGAAAAAATCGTCGAAGCAACTGTCGTTGGCGAGCGAGACAATCGAGATATCGGCCGGGATGCGGATTCCTCGCGCCCCCAGCCACGAGAAACAGGTCAGCACTTGCGCCACCCGTGTGAGCACCAGGGCCGTGGGACGATCTTTTTGGCTGAAAATATTTTCCAGCGCCTGCGCGACCGATGCGGGTGTGCCATTATCAAACACCGCCATCATCCGTCCGTTCGCGTCGCCTGCGGTCAACGCCGTGGCTAATCCTTGTTCCTCGGCCACCAATCCCGGGAAACGTTCCTGATATTCCATGATGGCAACATGGCGGTGCCCATGACGAAGCAGTTGTAATCCAGCGTGAAAGGCGGCCGGCCCCCAGTCATTGACAATAAACGGCAGGCTTACCCTTGGAAAAGGCGACCCTATCAGGAATGTCGGTATCTCCTGCTTATCGAACCACCGTTGAATCGGCTCGCTCACAATCCACAAAATCCAGGCCGACGATGGATTGCTGCGAACGAGACGTTCCAAATGATGTTCCGGCCGCTGCAGGTGGAAAATATTCGGGGAGACAAAGCGGATTTCCCGACCTTGTCGCGCCAGACGGAGCCTCGTCTCCTCGAGTTCCAGCAGAGTGATCCGATGAACCACCTTGTCGGGGGAAAGGAAGGTTAGCGGGAGTTGATTGCGGAGGTGAATCTCGGGCGATAAAGGAATAATCGACTTGATCCGCCGTTGCTGGCCCTTCGTCGAGGGTGTGATCCATTTCTCATGCTCCAGCAATTTCAGGGCGCCCCGCACCGTCTCGCGGCTGACGACAAGCCGCTTCTTTAGTTCCATTTCGCCCGGCACAATCTCGCGGATTACCCCGGTGCTGATCCATTGCTTTAAGACGGCGGCGGTTTCGTGGGCCAACGTGGTTTTCTTGGGAAGCGGCTCCATGAAAATTTTCTCTACGCTAACCGACTCTGATAATAATAATTAACCGACCGGTTGACGTCATCCCGGGAAAAATGCCAACGAACTAAATCATGTGGCAGAACATTGCGTCGCGCAGCTTCGGTTCAAACCACGTGCTCTTTGGCGGCATAATTCCGCCGGCATCCGCAATCGCCATCAAATCTTCCATGCTCGTTGGAAACATGGAAAACGCGCAGGCGAAATCCCCGCTATTGACCAGCTTTTCCAACTCGGCTGTGCCGCGAATGCCACCCACGAATTGGATTTCCTTGCTCGTGCGCGGGTCGTCGATCCCAAAAAGCGGGGCCAGCACATATTTTTGCAACAAAGTGACGTCGAGTTTTTCAACCGGGTCGTGGGTCGCGGCGAACTGGGGTCGGAAATGCAGCGTTCGCCATATCGAGTCGATGTAAAAGCCAAGTTCATGTTTCCGGCCCGGTTTGGGAGCGCCGTTTTCTTTAACGATGAAAACGGCGTCCAGCTTTTGAAGAAGGTCTTCGCGGGTCAATCCATTCAAGTTTTTCAAAACGCGATTGTAGGGAAGAATCTGCACTTGATTCTCCGGGAAAAGAACGGTCAAAAACCAAGCGCTGTTTCCCGCACCTTTGCGGGATTGATAAACCCTGGCCGCCGCCGCGCTGCGATGGTGGCCATCCGCGATATAAAGGAATGGGATTTGTTGGAACGCAGAATCAATAAGCTCGATTTCGGGACCCGCCGAAACAACCCAGGCAGAATGTCGGACGCTGTCTTTCGCAACGAAATCAATCGTGGGTTTTTCCGCGATTTTTTTCCCAACGAATTCGTCCACCGCCGAGGACGCCCGATAGGTTAGAAACACCGGGCCCGTTTGCGAATTCAGCGTCTCAATATGTCGAACGCGGTCATCTTCCTTATCGGGTCGAGTGAACTCATGTTTCTTGATAAC
>JBDSIW010000099.1:0-4001 GCA_039917795.1 Verrucomicrobiota bacterium
AAAATCACCAAGGTGAAATTCCCAGTTCACGGTTTGTTTTTCATTCGTGAAATGGACACGGCCACTTTCGATCAACTTTCTCACCGGCGTTTCGTAATCGGTGAAGTAGCCAAGATTTTCCGCGTGATTGACCGCAAATTCCAACGGCGCAATTTTGTGGTCAAAACTAATGATGCGAACGTGTGACGAAATCTCTTTCGTCTCGCGCAAAACCGTCAGAACATTTGCCGCCGCACCGAGTCCCACGTCCCAGATGACAAATTCGTCCGAAGCTTTTTCCAATCGTTCCCGCAATTTAAGCTGGTTGACGTAAAGCGCCTCGGCTTCCGCCACGGGACCGATGACGGGATGAAATGTTTCCCGTTCTGCAAAGGAATGAACACTGAACGTCCCGTTCGCGAGTTGAACAATTTTGTAGCCCTCAGATTGCACGGGAAAATTCTTGCCACAAAAAAACGCAAAGGACACGTAAAGGAAACGTAGCCGCGCTCGCCAGAGCGTGGCGTCGGAAAAATCGAGCCAAACGCCACGCTCTGGCGAGCGCGGCTACGCACCGATTTTGCCAGCGAGACGCTGGCAGCACGAATCTCGCAAGTTTTCTTTTGCGTCTTTTGTGCTTTTTTGCGGCGAACACTCGGTTTAAAAACTTCGTGATGGATCCGCTCTTAAAACTTTTGCATGACAACGCCGCGCTGAAACCGGCCCAGATTGCTTCGATGTTAAACCAATCCGAGTCCGAAGTGACGGCGAAGATTAAAAAATACGAAACCGACAATGTGATTCTCGGCTATCGCACCGTTCTGAATGAAGAAAAAATCGGCGTGGATATCGTGCGCGCTGTTATCGAAGTGAAAATCACGCCGGAACGCGGCGGCGGCTTTGATCGGCTAGCTGAGCGCATCGCGAAATATTCTGAAGTGCGTTCCTGTTATTTGATGTCCGGCGGCTACGATTTGCTCGTCATCGTCGAGGGAAATAATCTGCGCGAAGTCGCGACGTTTGTTTCGGAAAAGCTGGCGACCATTCAAGGCGTTGTTTCAACCGCGACACATTTCATGCTCAAACCTTACAAAGAACAGGGCGTGTTGATGAGTCACGAGAAAAACGAGGAACGTCTGGCGATTTCGCCTTGAATGAACTGGATGAGCCAGGCGCAGCCTTCAGAATTATATTTTCCGTCAATTGCTGGAGTTCGCTTGGGGAACGAAAATGGAGCAGGACATTTCATCGCTATTCTGGGATCGAAAGGGCAAAAGTTGCACGGTTGGCGATCCGTTGATTTGCAACTTGGCAATGAATTTCGAGTAGCTTAAATCTGACTATTATTTCACCGGTTCTTTTATGCTGGTGAAATAATTCCCTCAATCACAACTGCTTCATCGCTATGCACGCAGATTGCGGTTTTTCTAATTTCAGGCTCCATCATACTTTTCACGACAGGCCAACTTGACTTTTCAATTTAACCGCAGTAGACCATCTTAATTCTTCTGTGAAATCCCTGCAAAAATCCTTTATTTCGAGTCGCCCCTTGTCGGCTGTTGTCAAAAACCTCTTTCTCGGTGCTCTTTTTAGCGTGGGCGAAATTCAGACGTGGGCGGATGCAAATCCCGCGCTTCCCAAAACGGCACCTCCGCCCGCAACTCTGGCATTCCCCTCCAATCCCAAGCCCGAGGATTTCTTCCGTGCACGGGTATTTGAGGAACCTTTGGTGGCGATTGGAGAGGAGCCTGGTCCCAAAGAGAACACTGCATTGGCTTTGGCGCTGACAGGGTACAACAATCGCAGCGGGCCAGATGATTTCGCAAGTGTTACGAAGTTTTTGGAAAGCCATCCGAAATCGGCGTGGCGTGCGGCGGTGCTGACCGGTTTGGGAACCGAATATTTCAACACCGCCCATTATTCATTGGCACTGGCCGCGTGGTCGGAAGCTTGGGCATTGACCAAAAACACGACAGATCCTAAAGGCAAAGTGATCGCTGATCGAGCTGCGGGAGAATTGGCCTACATGTATGGACGGCTCGGGCAGATGCAGGAATTGGAGACATTATTGAAATCGGTGGAAGGTCGGGAGTTTGTGGGTTCGGCGACGGAGAAGATTTCTGGTGCCAGGGAGGGCCTCTGGAACATGCAAAATCATCCCGAGATTTCGTTCCGGTGCGGACCTCTGGCGTTGTTGCGGATTCAAACGGCAACCAATCCAACGAATCGTGCGGAACGAGCCGTTTACGAATCGGCTTCGACGCAGAAAGGATTTTCTCTCCCCCAAGTGGCTGAACTGTCTAAAAAAATTGGGCTTAACTATCAAATGGCTTTTCGTGAAAGGGGTGGCGAGTTCGTTGTGCCTTCGGTGGTGCATTGGAAGCTGGGCCATTACGCGGCTATCATCCGACAGGAGGGCGACAAATATTTACTGCAAGATCCTACGTTCTTGAATGATGTCTGGGCAACCAAGCAGGCGCTGGAGTCGGAGACCAACGGCTATTTCCTGATTCCACCGGGACTGCTCTCGAAGGGCTGGCGCACGGTTGAGGCGAAGGAAGGTCAGACCATCTGGGGTAAAGGAAATACGCAAACCAAAGATCCGGGAGCGTTCTGCCCGGACGATTCAACGTCAAAGCTTTGCAAAATCGGGAAGAAGAGCAAAGACGACTATTACAATAAAAAATACCCCAAGATAAACCTCACATCTGCACCCGGCACTAGCCTCCGGACACGTGCAAATGATGAAGATAATATCAACAACATGGCTGGCCGTGGCATGGCTGTGGCCGACGTTCACCTCATGCTCGTTAATCTGAACCTTGTTGACGAGCCGGTCGGATATTCTCCGCCCGTAGGGCCGGGCGTCCGTTTCACCATTCGCTACAATCACCGCGATGCCTTCCAGCCAGGCACATTCACTTATGCCAACTTTGGACCCAAGTGGACGTGTGATTGGATCTCTTACATCACAGACAACCCGCAGAGCCTTTCGGCGGATGTGAACTGTTACGTGCGCGGTGGGGGAAACCGGACTTTTACCGGGTTCAACACCAACACCCAAACTTTTGGCTATCAATTTTACGACGACACGCAACTCAAACGCACAGGGACGGCCAGTTATGAAATGCTCTGGAACGATGGTTCCAAAATGGTGTTCGCGCAGTCCAACGGTTCCGTCGGCACATCGCGGAAAGTCTTTCTCACCCAAATTCTGGATTCTGCTGGCAATACTGTGACCTTGAATTACGACGGCAACCTGCGAGTGACGGACATCACCGACGCTATTGGACAGGTCACAACTCTCACTTACAGCACTAACGACACTTTCAAACTTACCCGCGTCACCGATCCATTTGGCCGTTTCGCGAGTTTTGCTTACGACACTCTTGGTCGGTTGACCAACATCACGGATGTGATCGGATTGAACTCGCGCTTTGTTTACGAGGGCAGCGGCGACTTTATCAACGCATTGATTACGCCCTACGGCACGAACAGCTTTATCCGAGCGGAGAACGGGACGACGCGGTCGCTGGAAACGGTCTATGCTGACGGCAGCCGGGATCGGGTGGAGTTCAATCAAGGGACGACTCTGGGCGTGCCTTTTTCCGATCCGGCCAACACCGTGCCGCAGGGCATGAACACCGGGAACAACTATCTGTGGTTTCGTAACACCTATTACTGGAGCCGCTCCGCCTGCGCGACTTCCTACGGCGATAACAGCAAGGCCAAGCTCTATCACTGGCTTCACACCTCCGATGTGACGATGTGTTCCGGCACACTGGAGAGCACCAAGGAAGCCCTCGAAGGACGGGTTTGGCGTGATTATGCGGGTCAAGGGGACCCGATCTTTGTCGGGGTCAACAATCGTCCCACGCATGTCGGCCGTGTGCTCGATGATGGCAGCACGCAACTTTATACCTATGGCTACAACGCCTTTGGCAATCTGACGAATACGGTTGATCCGCGGGGCCGGACTTTCTCCTACATCTATGCGACCAACGGCATTGACCTGCTGGAAG
>JBDSIW010000100.1:0-4661 GCA_039917795.1 Verrucomicrobiota bacterium
TACGCAAGCCGAGCCTTTGCTGGAAATCGTTAGGCGCGGTTCGATGCATTTAAATCCCTTGGTCATCGCGCAGGACTGGCGCGGCTCGGGTGCGCTGGTATCGGATCACGAGCGCGCCGCCTTGCTCCAACGCACCACGGCTTACAAACGAAATCCTTTGCTTGCCCCGGCACGATTTATTTACCGCGTCGTGGAAAAAGGATTGGGCCAGCTTGATCTCGCGGATAATATTTTCATCGTGCTGCGCAAAATCGCTGAAAACAAATGAGGAATCTCCTCCGCAATTCTCTGGATCGTCCGGCGGCTGACCCGCGGCTTTGGCTGCTCGACCGCAAGATCACGTTCCTGAATCACGGCTCCTTCGGCAGTTGTCCGCGCCAAGTGCTGGACTTTCAACAGGCCATGCGCAACCGGCTCGAACGTCGTCCGGTCGAGTTTCTCGTGCGCGATCTCGAGCCGTTGCTGGACGACGCGCGCAGTGAACTGGCGCGCTTTCTCAAGGCGGACGCCGATGATCTGGTCCTGGTCGCGAACGCCACGACCGGAGTGAATTCCGTTTTGCGTTCGCTCCAATTCAAGCGCGGTGACGAATTGCTGGTCGCGGACCACGAATACAACGCGTCGCGCAACGCGCTTAACTTCGTGGCGGAACGCGCCGGGGCTCGTGTGGTCGTGGCGCGGGTTCCCTTTTTCCTGCGTTCGCCGGATCAAATCGTTGATGCCTATTTGCACGAGATCACTCCGCGCACCCGCCTCGCGCTTCTCGACCACGTCACGAGCCAGACGGGTTTAGTTTTTCCCGTCGAACGCCTGATTCAGGAATTTTCCCGGCGCGGAATCGACACCCTCGTGGACGGCGCGCACGCGCCCGGGATGATTCCCCTGAACCTAAAAAAACTGGGAGCGACTTATTACACCGGCAATTGTCACAAGTGGCTTTGCGCTCCAAAGACCGCCGGCTTTCTCCATGTCCAGCCGGACAAACAATCGGCGATTCGTCCGTTGGTGATCAGTCACGGCGCCAACTCGCGGCGGACCGATCGCTCGCGGTTTCTGGTCGAATTTGGCTGGACCGGAACGAACGATCCCTCCGCCAGCTTGAGCGTGCCGGAAGCGATGCGTTACGTCGCGAAGCTGCTTCCGGGCGGCTGGCCCGAAGTGATGCGCCGCAATCACGCCCTTGCCGTCGCCGCGCGAAAGATAATTTGCGCCGCGCTTGAAATTGAACTGCCTTGTCCGGATGCAATGCTTGGCTCCATGGCGGCGGTCCCGATCCCGGACGTGCCGTGCAAAGCGACGCCGAAATCTCCCCTTTTCCTCGATAGATTGCAGGATGAACTGTTGCTCGATTATAGCATCGAGGTGCCAGTCATTCCGTGGCCCGGTTTCCCGAAGCGGTTGCTCCGCATTTCCGCCCAACTCTATAACAGCTTGCCGCAGTATGAACGACTCGCCAAAATCCTTGGCCACATCCCCTGGAAACCTCCCGAATGAAATCAACTTTATGAAAAATCGAACCCGTCGTATTAGAAAGTGGATTCGCGCGCGGCGCCTCCCCATTCTGCTAGGTTGCCTCGCCCTATTTCTTGGCGCGATCAGTTTGATCGTTGCTGCAAATCGGGTCTGCCAAAAAATTGCGGATGGAAAAATTTTTCGTTCATTGGACTCGATCCCAAAGCGCGACGTGGGCCTGGTTTTGGGAACAGGTAAATTGACGCGGCGCGGAAATCCGAACCTCCATTTCAATCAAAGGATCAAGGCGGCTGCGGCATTGTATCGCTCCGGCAAAGTTCGTTATCTCCTGGTCAGCGGCGATAACCACATTGCTGGTTACGATGAGCCGAGCGACATGCGCGAGGCGTTGATGGCGACGGGCGTGCCAGACAGCGCAATCACGCGGGACTACGCGGGTTTTCGCACACTCGATTCGGTGGTGCGGGCGAAAGTGGTATTTGGCCTGGCTCGCTGCACGATTATTTCAGAAGAATTCCATTGTCGTCGGGCGATCTGGATTGCGCAACGGCACGGCTTGGACGCGGTGGCCTTTGCCGCGCCGGACGTGGATTCGCGCCGCTGGTCCTGGCGCGTGAAAGCCCGTGAGCATCTGGCCAGGGCGTGGTGCGCCATGGATCTATACGTCCTGCACCGCGGCCCGAAATTCGACGGCCCGAAAGAACCAATCATCGTCACCGCGAGCAGGCTGTGAACTTCAAAGCCATCGCAGCCATGAGCGAGAACCGAGTGATCGGGCAAGGGAACCGCATCCCGTGGCATTTGCCGGAAGATTTTCAATGGTTCAAGAAAATGACGACCGGGCAAATCGTGGTCATGGGTCGAAAAACGTTCGAGTCGATTGGCAAACCGCTCCCGAACCGCACCACCATCGTGTTGAGCCAGACGAATTTTCGATATCCCGGCGTGCAAACCATTTCCAATCTTAAAGAAATTCAAGGCCTTCTTCCCGACCGCGTGGGCCGCCAGATTTTTATTTGCGGGGGCGCGCGGGTTTACGAGCAGACGCTGGCGCTTTGTTCGGACCTCTACCTGACGCTCGTGAAAAGAGTCGTCGAGGGCGACGCGTTTTTCCCTCCGTTTGAACATCAATTTGAATTGGCCGAGGAAATTCTCGACCGCCCCGAATTCAAAATTCTGCGTTACACCAAAAGAAGTTCGCCGGGTCGCGGGGCTGCGGCGGCACCGTCGATGACTTGATTCGTATAGCTGCGCGACAGGTTTCATCTCGTTTTCCAACTTTGGCCTTTGGAGTTTAGAGTTTGGACTTTAGATTCCGCGCTCAATGTCGCAAATGTTGAAATCGTCCGGCGCGATGAGTCTGGCCACTCTGGCCAGCCGGATTCTCGGCATGGTTCGCGAAATGTTTTACTCGCATTTCATGGGTGACACACCGGTGGCGAGCGCCTTCAAACTGGCCTTCCAGATTCCAAACCTCTTCCGGCGCCTGCTCGGCGAGGGAGCGTTGACCGTGGCGTTTATTCCCATCTTCAAACAAAAGGAGCGCGTCGCCGGCGAAGTGGAGATGTGGCGCGCGGCCAACGCCGTGATCTCCGGCCTGGTTATCGCTGCGACTGCGATAACCGGCCTCGCCATGATTGGGATCACCGTCGCCCTCTCGGTTCATGCCTTCGAGGAAAATACCCGGCTGATGCTTCGACTCCTGCGACTGATGTTTCCCTACATGCTGATGGTTTGCCTCGCGGCCATTTTCATGGGGATGCTCAATGCGCGCGGCCATTTTTTTATCCCGGCCATGGGCGCTGCTGTCCTCAATACCGTCCTGATTGGCTCGGTCGTGTTTCTCGCGCCGAATTGGGGCAGCTCGCTCGAAACGCAGATTTTTGGACTGGCCATCGGCGTCCTCGCGGCAGGGGCCGCGCAAGCGATTTTTCAATGGCCCAATCTGCGGCGCGAGGGGTTTCGATATGCGTGGGTCTCGCCGTGGCGAAATGAAACGGTGCGCGAAGTTGTGCGCAATATGATTCCCGGTACGTTGGGCGTTGCGGCGTTTCAAATCAACGTCATCGTCACGAACGTCCTGGCCTACCGGGTGGACTCACATATCGTCGCCTCATTCGATTACGCGGTGCGCCTCATGGAATTGCCGCAGGGGCTGTTTGGAATTTCGCTCGCCACCTACCTCCTGCCGACGTTAACAGGCCTGGCGGCAGACAAAAAATTCCCGGAATTCCGGACGCTGTTGGGCCAAGGTCTGAGCCATTTGCTTTTCCTGAATCTGCTCGCGTCAATTCTCCTGATCATTCTCGCCGAACCGATTATTCGCCTGATTTTTGAGCACGGAAAGTTTACTCCCTCTTCAACCCACCGCGCGGCGCTGGCTTTGTCCTGCCTTGCTCCCGGTCTGGTTGCGTTCTCGATGGTGAACATTCTCGCGCGCGCCTTCTACGCGCTGGGTGACACAAAAACGCCCATGCGGATCAGCATGGTTTGTCTTGGGCTCAATTTGGTTTTCGCCCTGATCGTGGTCTGGCCGCTGCGTCAGGCGGGACTCGGACTGGCGAACAGCTTGAGCGCCTGCTTCAACGTCGGGCTGCTATTTTATGCGCTGCGCAGGAAGTTAAAATTCCTCGACACCTCGGAACTCCGCCGCAGCGTGGGACCTTTGCTGGCAGCTACATTCCTGGCGGGATTTGCTGCGTGGACCGCCGGTCATTACTGGGAAAAACTTCTCGGACACGAAACCATCGCGCAGAAGATCGGCGCGGTTTTTGTCCCGATGGCGATGGCCTCACTGATTTATTTTTCGCTGGCGTGGTGGATGAAAGTTCCGTCGGCGCGGGAAATTCTCAGTCTGGCTTGGGGAAAACTGCGTTCTCGCGGCGGACGAAATTAAGCTGCTTCCGGCGCGAAATCTCTTTGGTCTTTTATTTGTTGGCAGGGCTTCTGGCGATCCCTGGAGGGAGATTCGTCGGAGTCTGACCTACCAATGGGCGTTCGAATTTTTCTCCGTATGGAGTGATGCCTGGGATAAAGCCCCCGTGCGAAAGAAAAAATTCGCCTTTCTCCACACCCATGAAACGGTCAAGCCGATCCGACTTGCCCGTGCCATCGAAGCTGAAGTTCGCCCTGGCTAACTCGATCCACTCATCGCCAGCGGTTTGAATCCATTGATTGCCGTAAAGCGC
>JBDSIW010000101.1:0-8802 GCA_039917795.1 Verrucomicrobiota bacterium
ACCTCGATGTTCTTTGCCTTCGCTTCCGACTCCGTCAAACCGCACCATGCCACTTCCGGGTCGGTAAACACGACGGCCGGAATGATGACGTCTTTGTTCGCCGAGTTTTCGCCCATGATATTTTCCACAGCGATGCGCGCTTCCTTCGACGCCTTGTGCGCAAGCAAAATCCCGCCGGCAATATCACCAATGGCGTAAATGTTCGGGTCCGACGTTTCTTGTTTCTCGTTGACCTTGATGAAACCCTTTTCGTCCTTCTCAACCTTGGTATTTTCCAGGCCGATATCATTCGCATTCGGGACGCGCCCTACCGAGACAAGCACGCGGTCGAACAATTCCTCTTTCGTTTGCCCGTCTTTCTCGCTGATCACCTGGATTTTCTTCCCTTTCGTGGCCATCCTGGTGACTTTCGTCTTGTAGCGAATCTCTTTGAAATTCTTTTCCGCCAGCTTGACCACGGGCCGGATCAAATCCGGGTCCGCGCCCGCTAAAATCGTTTCGAGCGCTTCGATCACCACCACTTTGCTGCCGAGGTTGGCGTAGGCTGTACCCAATTCCATCCCGATGTACCCGCCGCCGATGATTAAAAGATCCTCGGGAATCTCCTCAACCTGTAGCGCCTCCGTAGAGGTCATGACGCGTGGATTTCCAAGATCAAAAGCCTTGGGCATGGCCGGTTTGGAGCCGACGGCAATTATGGCCTTCTCATACTCTACGAATTGTTGCCCATTTTCCGTCTCGACTCGCAATTTCTGCGAGCCCTCAAAATAGGCCCGGCCAGTGATGACCTGAACGCCCCGGGCTTTCGCCAATTGCGCGATGCCGCCGGAAAGCTTTTGCAGAATGGAATCTTTCCAGGCCCGCATTTTGTCGAGATCAATTTTCGGCGCATCAAACGTCAATCCGCGATGGGCGGATTCGCGAGCCGCCACGATCGTTTCAGTGGCATGGAGCAACGCCTTCGAGGGAATGCATCCGCGATTGAGGCAGACCCCGCCCAAGCGGCTTTCCTGTTCGATCAAAACAACTTTCTTGCCGAGGTCAGCCGCATAGAACGCCGCCGCGTACCCGCCCGGCCCGCCGCCGACCACCACGATTTCAGGTTTTGTTGATTCCATATAAATTCTTCACGACAAATGTCCGCGGAGATTAAGGATGCTGGCAAGGCCCGTCGATATAAACCACGCGGCTTGAGGGGCGTTCAAATCTTTACCACGCTCTCATCGAAGGCTTCAAACGCCGCCACCAGATCCACCATGAAGCGCGCAGCGCTGCCGCCGTCGATCACGCGATGATCGTACGAAAGAGTGATCGGCAACATTAGGCGAACTTCCACTTTTTTGTCCTTGGTCGCGATGGGTTTGAATGCGCCCTTGCCCATGCCGAGAATGGCGACTTCCGGTTTGTTGACGATGGGAGTGAAATGAGCCCCACCGAAGGCGCCTTGATTTGAAATCGTGAAAGTTCCCCCTTGCAATTCATCCATGGAAATCTTGCGTTCGCGGGCCTTCACGGCGAGGTCATTCATCTCCTTCGAGAGTTGCACCAGATCCTTTTTGTCGGCGTCACGGATGACCGGCACCATCAAGCCCTGCTCGGTATCGACCGCAATGCCAAGATGAAAATACTCTTTGAAAATAATTTCCTGCGACGCCTCGTCGAGACTGGTGTTGAAATGCGGATGCTTCTTTAGCGTATTGAGCAGCGCTTTGATGGCAAACGAAGTCACGGTCAATTTGGCCCCTTTTTTCTCGTAGGCGTCCGCGTATTTTTTTCGAAGTTCCATGATCACGGTCAGATCGACCTCATCAAATTGCGTGACGTGCGGAATCGCGTTCCAGTTTTCCGTCATCCGCTGCGCAATCACTTTGCGCAGTTCCGTCATTGGCCGCTTGTAAATGGAACCAAAGCGGGAAAAATCAATTTGCGGAGCTACCTGGGCCGGGCTCTTTTGACCTGGAGAAGTCGAGGGACTTTTTTGTTTCGCGGCGCGCTGCAAATTTTGGATAAAGCCTTTTAGATCTCCAAGGACAATTCTTCCGCCGCCTTCGCTGCCGCGAACCTTCCGTAGATCAATTCCTAAATCCTGCGCGAGCCGGCGCAGCGAAGGGGAAGCAGGCGGAGGCAATTCGCCCGTGTATTCGAAATCGTCTTCAGCGCCTTCTTCAACTTCCTCGGATGCCTCCTCCTCCTTGGGAGATTTTTTTACCGGCGCTTTGTTCGGGGCCGCTTTTTTGGGAGTCTCCGAAGCGGGAACAGCTGCGCCGTTTCCCGCGAGCGAAAGAATGGGCGTGCCGACGGAAATTTTTTGCCCCTCCTTGACTATGATTTTGGAAACCTGCCCCGCGGCGCTGGAAGAAATCGGCGTCACCGCTTTGCCGGTTTCGAGTTCGATGATGGTTTGGCCCTTGGTGATGGCGTCACCTTCTTTCACCAGAATGTTGACGACCGTGCCCGAATCCGCGCCTTCACCGAGTGGGGGTAATTTGACATCCATATTTAAAAAATTACGAATTACTACTGAAAAGCCCAGGCATCTTGCTGCCCATGGCGGCCATTGACGATTTTAGGCCGATAAAATTTCTGGAAACACTTTCTCGGGATTCACTCCCAAATCTTTGATGGCGCCGGCCACCACGTTCTTTTCGATGGCACCCTTGCCGGCAAGCGCCCAAAGCGTGGCGATGACGGTGGATTCCGCGTCGATTTCAAAAAATCGGCGCAACCTCGGGCGTGTATCGCTTCTGCCAAAGCCGTCCGTGCCTAGGACGCTCAAGCCGCCCGGAACCCAACGGCTGATTTGTTCCGGGACCAGTTTCAGGGAATCGGACACGGCGATGAACGGCCCCTTCTCACTCGCCAGCACGGATTCCACGTAGGATTTCTTTTGCGGTTCCGTCGGGTGAAACATATTCCAGCGCTCAGTCTTCAATGCGTCGTTGCGCAGCGATTTGTAATTGGTCGCGCTCCAGACATCGGCTGAGACGTCGTAGCGTTCAGCTAAAATTTCCTGCGCTTTCAACGCCGAACGGATAATGGCCCCACTGCCGAAAATTTGCGCGCGATGCTTTTTTCCTTCCACCCCGGGCTTGAATTTGTAGAGCCCTTTAAGAATTCCTTCCTCGACGCCTTCGGGCATCGCCGGCATTTGGTAATCTTCGTTATACAGCGTGATGTAATAAAAGATTTCCTCGCCCTGTTCGTACATGCGTTTGAGGCCGTCGTGAACGATCACCGCAGTTTCAAAGTCGAAAGCCGGATCATAGGCCAACAGATTCGGAACCGTGCTCGCAATCAGCAAACTGTGGCCATCTTCGTGTTGAAGCCCTTCGCCGTTCAGCGTAGTGCGCCCGTAGGTGGCGCCGAGCATAAAACCCTTCGTCCGGCTGTCAGCGGCAAGCCAGATCTGATCGCCGATGCGTTGAAAGCCGAACATGGAATAAAAAATGTAGAACGGGATCATGTTCACGCCATGGTTGGCGTAGGACGTTCCCGCAGCGACAAATGAAGAAATCGAACCCGCTTCGTTGATTCCCTCGTTGAGAATCTGCCCGTCTTTCGCCTCTTTGAAAAAGGCCGCGGTCCCGGCATCGACTGGTTCATAGAGCTGACCCCGCGAAGAGTAGATTCCAAATTCCGCAAACATGGTATCCATGCCGAAAGTGCGTGCTTCGTCTGGAATAATCGGAACGATATTTCGCCCAATGCTTTTATCGCGCAGTAACGCCACGAGCGTTTGCGTAAAACCTTTGGTCGTGGAGCCCGCCCGCGTCGGCCCGGTGCCTTTGAGCGCGTAGGAAAAGCTGCTGAGTGGCGGGATCATCAAGGGCGGCGCTTTGACCACGCGCTTGGGAATCGACCCCCCCAGCTTCTTGCGCCGTTCCTGCAAATATTTGATGACGTGTGAATCTGGCGAGGGGCGATAAAACGGATACTCCGCGATTTCTTCATCGCTGATGGGAATGTCGAAGCGAGTGCGGAAATCCCGCAGCTCTTTTTCGTTCATCTTTTTCTGCTGATGAGAAATGTTGCGGCCTTCGCCGGCTTCGCCCAGCCCATAGCCTTTGACTGTCTTGGCGAGGATGACCGTGGGCGATCCTTTGTGTTCCATCGCCGCTTTGTAGGCGGTGTAAACTTTTTGCGGATCATGGCCGCCGCGGGTCAACTTGCGCAGTTCCTCGTCGGTCATGTCGTTAACCAATTCGAGCAATTCAGGATATTTCCCGAAGAAATGGCGCCGGATGTAACTGCCGGGTTCAACCGTGTATTTCTGGTAATCGCCATCAACACATTCCTCCATTCGCTTGATTAGCAGACCCGTTTCGTCCTTGGCCAGCAGCGGATCCCAGTTCGAACCCCAGATTACTTTGATCACGTTCCAGCCTGCGCCGCGAAAGGCGCCCTCGAGTTCCTGAACAATTTTTCCGTTGCCTCGGACCGGTCCGTCGAGCCGCTGCAAATTGCAATTCACCACCCAGATCAAATTGTCCAGATTTTCGCGCGAGGCCAGTGTCAGAGCGCCGAGACTCTCCGGCTCGTCGCTCTCGCCGTCACCCACAAATGTCCAGATTTTCGGCTCGTTTTTCTTTGCCAGAAATCCCCGTGCCTGTAGGTAACGAAGGAAGCGCGCCTGATAAAGCGACATGATCGGGCCGAGGCCCATCGATACGGTGGGGAACTGCCAGAAATCCGGCATCAAATAAGGATGCGGATAGGAGGAGAGCCCCCCGCCTTCCGCCAATTCCTGGCGAAAATGTTGCAGATTTTTTTCGGTCAACCGGCCTTCGAGAAACGATCTTGCGTAATTGCCAGGCGTCGCGTGGCCCTGGAAATAAATCAGGTCCGCGGGACGTTCGCCCTCATCCCCCCGGAAAAAGTGATTGTAGCCGATCTCGTAAAGCGTAGCGCTCGAGGCAAAACTGGAAATGTGGCCGCCCAAACCATCGTTCTTGCTGTTCGCGTTCACCACCATCGCCATCGCATTCCAGCGAATGATGCTTTTGATGCGGCGTTCGGTATCGCGATCGCCGGGAAAAGCCGGCTCATCTTCCGGCGCAATCGTATTGACGTAGGGAGTGCGAATCGGGTCGCTATCCGTATGCGAAGTAATGTCGATGTCTCTTCTTTTGGGTTTCACTGTGCAAAATCTAAATTAATTGCCCCGCATTTAGCGGCGAGCAAGGCAGAGTTGTAAATTGGAGAACCCTCTCAGCCAACCTAATTTTCGGAAATTCTTTCGCTTTCCTCTCGTAATTCAGACGGTAAACGTAATGCTGATTTTTTCCAGCCAGACGAATGCGAAATTAACCCGAAGAATGAAATTAATAAGCTCAATGGCGCAATGAAGTTTCTCGACTTGACCCTGCCGACTCCGGCAGAAAATCTCGCCGCGGATGAAGCGCTGCTGGATTATTGTGAGCACGCGGGCGGTGGGGAATTTTTGCGCGTCTGGGAATCGCCGGAATACTTTGTCGTGGTTGGGTACGCGAACAAAGTGAATGTGGAAGTAAACCGCGAAGCCTGCCGCACCCGACAGATTCCGGTTTTCCGGCGATGCAGCGGCGGTGGCACCGTGGTGCAGGGACCTGGTTGCCTGAATTACTCGCTCGTTCTTGATGTTTCGGGGAATGATTCATTGCAAACCATTACCGGGACAAATCGATTTATCATGGAACGGCAAAGGGATCTGTTTCTGGGGTGCACTGAAAAAGAGGTGGAGATCGAAGGCCACACCGACTTAGTGATGGGCGTCCTAAAATTCTCTGGCAATGCGCAAAGACGAAGAAAAAATTTTATCCTTTTCCACGGCGCCTTTCTTTTAGATTTCGACCTCCCGCTCATCGAAGCCCTGCTAAAAATGCCTTCCAAACAACCGCCGTATCGGAAAAATCGTCTCCACGCCAACTTCCTCACCAACCTGCATTGGCCGGCGTCGCAGCTAAAGAATGCCTTGCGTCAATCTTGGAAGGCACTCGAAATTGCTTCTGCAATCCCGCAGATCCCCGACACGCTCCGCGCTAAATATCTACGCGAAGATTGGAACTTAAAGTTTTGAGCGAAGATAAATTGCAGGACGAGATCACCGTAGATCCGTCATCCGCCACACCGTTCTGCCCGGCGAAAAAGAATCCCAATTAAAAGAGTGACTGCCCCCAAAGTGCAACCAATCACTTCAAGAGGCAGTCAGGTTTTCCCCCAAACAACAACGTCATCTTAAATCCACCCGACTCTGTTACAATCAGGGCAATACCCTCTTGCCGCTTCAGTAAACCTACCGGACCCAACTAGGAAAATGCCTTAACCCTTCTCAGTTTGAAGAATTTGAATTGGGTCGCCGCATTTCTTCCAGCAGTCGCAAAAGTCCCTTGAAATTTCCGCGCGGTTTGGCCAGGTAAGATTCGGCCCCCAACGAGTAGGCGTGTTTAATATCTTCTTCGTCGCGGGATGAGGTCAGAACGATCACCGGCAAATCCTTCAGGGGCGCACTTTGCCCGCGAAACCATTGCAATAGTTCCAATCCTGACGTGCGGGGAAGATTCAAATCCAGGAGCAGCAACGAAGGCGGGTAGGCTTCCCCGCCGAGATATGACATGGCCGCTTCCGCGTCCCGCCCCACCCGCAAAAGACTGGTCAAGTTGGCGCGATGGAATGCGCGGTGCAAAAGCAAAGTGTCGTTGTCATCGTCCTCAACCAGCAAAACGGTAAATGGAGGAGGATTCATCGGTTCCCCATCCTGCCCAGCGCGTGCGAAAAAAACAAGCAAGCGCAACGGCAAAACAGATTGGGGTTTGCGGAGCGACGGTTGAAATGCGGACGGGTTTCACGCTCCCGGTTTCGAGAGACACATAAATTCTCGCGCCGCGTCCGTGCGAAAAAATTCCCCGAGAAGTTTTGTTGAATTCCGCTACGGCCTTCGTCATTGTCGCCGCATGGATCAATTAGACCCGTTGGATGAACTCCTCACCTGTCGGCTGGATTTTGGGCGCAAAGTCGTGGAGCCCTGTTCGATCGTCATCTTTGGGGCGAGCGGCGATCTTACATCCAGGAAACTGATTCCCGCGCTCTACCATTTGTTTTGCGAAAAACAATTGCCATCTCCCTTCCGGATTATCGGATTTGCCCGGCGTGAAAAATCCGACGCAAGCTGGCGCGACGAATTGAAAGTGGACCTGGAAAAATATTCCCGGACGAAAAAAGTGGATCCTGCACAGTGGGCTGCTTTCTCAGCCAATGTCTCGTATTGCGAGGGAGAATTCTCCGACCCGAGCGCCTACAAAAAACTTGAGCAGCAGCTTTCCGGCTTCGGTCAGGAATTGCTTCGACGCAATCTCCTCTTTTACCTCTCGACTTCGCCAAGCCAGTTTGCCGAAGTGGCCGAGCATCTGCACAAGGCCGAACTGCTGGTGCGGGAAGAAAACAAGTCCTCCTGGCAACGTCTCGTCGTCGAAAAGCCATTCGGTCGCGATCTCGCTTCTGCCCAGCAACTGAACGCCGAACTGACCCGGTTCGCTTTTGAAAAACAGATTTACCGCATCGACCATTACCTCGGTAAAGAAACTGTGCAGAACATTTTGATGTTCCGCTTCTCCAACGCCATTTTCGAGCAACTTTGGAATCGACAATCTATCGAGCAGGTGCAGATCACAGTTGGCGAAAAACTCGGTGTCGGCGGCCGCGGCGGGTATTACGAGGAGGCGGGCGCGTTGCGCGACATGGTGCAGAATCATTTGCTCCAGGTTCTGGCTCTCGTCGCGATGGAACCGCCGGTTTCCCTTCAGGCGGAAGCCGTCCGCGACGAGAAAGTTAAATTGCTAAAATCGATTCGCCTGCTGGATCCCAGCCAGGTTGCGGGCAATGTGGTTCGCGGCCAGTACACCGCCGGAGAAATCGAAGGCCAAAAGCGAATCGCCTATCGCAGCGAAGTGAAGGTGCGACCCGATTCGAGCACCGAAACTTATGTCGGCATGCGCATGTTGATCGACAACTGGCGCTGGTCCGGCGTGCCATTTTATTTGCGCACGGGCAAGAGTCTCCCAATGAGCGCGAGCGAGGTCCGCATCCAGTTTAGGCCCACACCCAATGTGTTGTTCGCCGCCCAGTGCGGCACGAATCTCGATGCCAACGCCATTACGCTGCGGTTGCAACCGAATGAGGGGATTTTTCTGAGGTTTAATGGAAAAGTTCCCGGGACCAGCCAGGAAATCCGCCCGGTGCGAATGCACTTTGATTACGATTCTGAATTCGGCGCCTACACGCCCGAAGCCTACGAGAGATTGCTCCTCGAAGTCTTGGCCGGCGACGCAACTCTCTTCATTCGCCGCGATGAAGTCGAAGCCGCCTGGAGCGTTGTCGATCCGATCCGCCAAGCCTGGACGAATGTCCCATTAACCGATCAAGAATTTTATCCGGCCGGAACCTGGGGTCCCGTGGCGGCGGATGAACTTCTCGCGCAACGCGGCCACAAATGGCGCAAACCCCATCCGGTCACTTGAAATTTTCGCCGGAGATTTGTAGCCGCCGACGTAAGGAGGCGGGTTCCTTGCCGAACCATCAAAGAATGATTCATCCTCCTGCTCACGTCGGCGGCCGCTTTCCTTCGTGATTCAATGAAACATTTCGACCTAAAAACTTTTGAAAACAGTGGTGAACTAGTCGAAACGGTAGCGGAAGCGTGGCTGGACGTTGTGAATCAATCGGCGGAGCAAAACATTCCACATTTCGTCGCTCTTCCCGGGGGGCGAATCGCCGGAGAATTTTTTATCAAAGCCGCTGTTAAAAGTATTGTTAGAGAAATTTCTCTCG
>JBDSIW010000102.1:0-2931 GCA_039917795.1 Verrucomicrobiota bacterium
CATCCAAGATTTTGTGTTGCGGCATCAAACGACCGCGACTCACGCCAAATTCTGGATCACCCTCGTTCGCGAAAACGCCTTCGATCAATTTTATTCCGGGCCAGACGCCGCCGGAATCCTGCCAACCGCCGCCGGAACCGCCGAGCCATTCGCCGAGAATTGCGCGAGCTAAAACCAGGCGACGCTCGTTTTCTTCGAGCGTGCCTTCGAGCGATTGCGTCTGGCGCGTGGCTCGCATGCAAACGGAAATCAGCGCGGCCAATAAATTTGTGGAGACCGCGAGGCGCGAACCTTTGGGAATGTTGTTGACGTTGCTAACCAGTTCGAGGCCGCGACCCGCTCCGACAATTCGCGCGAGCAAATCGGAAAGATTTTGGCCGGAACCTTCGATGCCAGGCGGAACAATTCCAGATGCAATTACGGCAGCTTTGAGCAGGCCGAGATAATCTTTCGCGAAATCAAAAACTTCGTTGAGGTTCGTGATATCCACTGTCGCACCGAGATCGACGCTGGTCAGGCGCAACAACGGTTCTTCGATGACGCGCAGATACGCTTCGACGGGTGGTTTGGGCGCGGCGTCGCGACCATTCACGCCGAGGTCGATGGAGATATTTAAAACTTTTGCGCCTTCGGGGAAATCCATCCCCAGGAAAAAAATGTCGCTCCACGCGCTGTGCGTTAAATCCATTCGCACGGGAGTGAGTTCGCGTAAAATGGGAAACGTGCCGTCGGAATTATGATTCAACAATTCAGGACGGATTCGCAACGGCTGATCGGCAGGATGACCCATGCGAAACATCCATTGGTTGCCGCGCACGGAGCGGACGCTGCGTCGAACTTGATCGGCGAGGGTTTGAATCGCGAGACGATAGTACGCGGAAGCCAGCGCGCTGGAGATGGCTTCGCTGGGACCGTTTGTTTTTTGGGAATGCCGAAAAATTTCGACGGCTTCTTCGAAACGGCGCTGGAGCAAATGTTCGTAGCCTTTGAAGGGAATCCGTTGGGAAGATCCAGATGTGGCGAGTTTCACCGGCAAATGGAACCGATGAATCGCGTAGAGAAAAAAAAGCGCGCGAACGCGTTCGTAAAGATTTTCGCTTTGCGCCCGGAAAATTTCCAAAGCGGCGCACTCGGTCAAAAGTTGTTCCAGCGAAGCAGCGCGGCAAAATTCGTCGAGGGATTGATTGCGAATCGACGGATCGGTTGCAGTAATAATTTGAACGAGTTTGCCGCGCATGGCTTACGATTTTTTCACGGCCAAAAGTTCGACGAGTTGGGAAAGAACTTCGTCGCGATCTTTGCCGTCGAGGGACAACGCCAGTTGGGCGATGAGCAAACCGTATTTCACGCCAATGTCGTAGCGGCGGCCTTGTAGTTCCAGCGCGAGATACGGTTCTTTGGCCGCCATGCGAGTGAGTGCGGTGGTGAGCTGCACGCCGGCTTTGTCGCCGGATTCAGAAACGAGTTCGCGCAAAATTTGCATGACCCCCGGCGTGAGGACGTGCATTCCGAAAAAGCAGAGATAATTTCCCGCGCGCAAACCGGGCACGATCAATTTTTGTTCAGCTTCGGTGGGCGTTGGTTTCTCGACCACTTTTTCGATTTGATAAAGTCGTTGTCGCCCGGGTACGAGCCGTCCGCCGACCGTTCCGTAATACGGCAGCTTGCTTTCATGCGTGGCTTGCACGGCTGAAACGGAACATTTTTCAGCGCCCGCCATTTCGACCAGTTGCTGTGCGCAACTTTTTTCCTGGTGGGAAATGTAGAGGTGATCGCCAACGAGTAGGAGGAACGGTTGGTCGGCTGTGAAATTTTTCGCGCATTGAATCGCATGTCCATAACCGAGGGGTTGCGCTTGTTCGACAAATTGCAAACGGCTGGAATGTTTTCCCGCCGCGTTGCGATAGGGCGTTTCATCTCCCGGCGAAACGACGACGCAAATCTCCTCCACTCCCGCGCGCAAAATTTCTTCGATGATGATGACGAGCGCGGTTTTTTGAAGGCCGTCGCGGTCCACGAGCGTTTGCAATGGCAGCGTTCGTTGATTTTTTCCGGCGGCAGTGATGACAGCTTTTTTGATTTCCACAGTGAAACTTTTTTGGTTAAAGGGTTCGAGCGTCCCACATTCGTTGCGTTGCGTCAACGCGGGGGAATTTAGTGTCGCGACTCGATGAGAATGTGCCCATGTGAACTCTTTAAGAATGTCCCCCTGTGCCGTGAGATAGGGCGGCCCAATGGAGACATTAAGAATGACACAAAAAGAACGGGAGCGGCTGATCATGCTGGCTCGAGTGCAGAAGAAAGAAATTAGTTTGCGCCAAGCCGCCGGGGTTTTGGGGTTGAGTTATCGGCAGGCCAAGCGGGTCTGGCGACGCTTTCGCATCGAGGGCGACGCGGGCCTGGTGCATCGCTTGCGGGACAAGCCCAGTCCGCGCGGGCGGGAGCCGGAGTTTCGGGAGCGGGTGCTGGCGCGCTATGAAAAGCAATATCCTGATTTTGGGCCGACGCTGGCCGCCGAACATTTGGCCAGGGAAGGATTGAAGCTGGATCACGAAACGTTGCGCCGTTGGCTTCTGGCCCAAGGATTTTGGAGCGTCCAACGTTCCCGGCAAAAGCATCGGCAATGGCGGGAGCGCCGGGAATGTGTTGGAGAGATGGTGCAGATGGATGGATCGGAACACGACTGGTTTGAAGGACGGCGCGAGCGAGCGGTGCTGATGGTGCTGATCGATGACGCAACCAATCGGACTTATGCGCGTTTCTTCGAGGGCGAAACGACGGGAGCGGCGTTTGAAAGTTTTGATCGTTACAGCCGTCGGCATGGTGTGCCGCAAAGTTTGTATGTGGATCGGGACAGCATTTACCGGACGGATCGGGAGCCGACGCTCGCCGAACAGATGGCCGGAGAGAAGCCCCGGACGCAATTTGGTC